>CALWEY010000029.1 GCA_944377435.1 uncultured Clostridia bacterium
TTTTTTATACTTACACTTCCACTATCTATCTTTTCAAGACCTGCAATCATTTTTAATAAAGTAGATTTTCCACAACCATTTGGTCCGACAATAGAAATTGATTCTCCTTCATTAAGAGAAAAAGAAACATTGTTAAAAAGTTTTCCAAAGCCAAAATCTTTACTTAGTTTATTTACATCTAATATAAGCATATAATACTCCTAACTGGGAGTATGAAATAAAAAAAATCATACTCATCATAATATAAAAACATCAAAAAACTGTTGCACTATTTTTTTGTGCAACTATTTAATGTTTTTAGTACATGATAACTGTATGATACCTCATGCTTTAATAGTAAAATAAAATAACCTTTTTGTCAATACAATTTTTTAATTATCTAAACCTTCTTGTGTGTCCAGTTTTAATTTTACTGTGCCGATAGCGATGTCATCTAATCCTTCTTTTACAGCAAGTTTAAAAGAAATTGTTATTGTGTCATTGTTAAATTCTATAATTTTTAATTGACCATAATCAATCGTGTCAAAATCTACTGTATATAAAATAAAAACATATCCATCGTTATAGTCTAAATCAATAGTCGTGTTGTTTATATTTTTTAAATCCTGAACGATAACACCACATTCGTTTTCTTCTTCAAGTGGAAATTCGTCATGATATCCAATTTCCGCAAAAAACTCGTTAAATAAATAAAAGTCATCATTATTTTCTGGAACATAATTTAACTTTGTTGATTTAATAAAGAAAGCAAAGTGATATCCTTCAATATCGTTATAATCTTTTTTGTAATAAAAGGTTCCGTCAATATCAAACTCCATGCCACTTTTTACAAATTTAGCAACGCCAAGTTTTGGATATTGTTTTATAGATTTGTATAATTTATCAATTTCATCTTCTTCGTTAAGCAGTTTTGAACTAGATAATTGCTCATTAGATGTTTGCTGTAAAATTTCAGATTTTTTGGACTTTTTATTGAATTGTTTATCAAACTGTCTAGCTAAAATAAATGCAAATATTATGGTTGGAACAAAAAAGCATAATGAGATAAACGCATAAATACCAATTTGAGTAATATTAAAAATGAATAAAGTAACAAAGCAAATTAAAAAGCTTGTTAAAGCAATAGTGCTATAAAGAATATTTTTTTTGTTCATATAAACTCCTTTTTAAATATAACATTTGTAGATATAAATATCAATATTTTTTTTCAACAAATTAACCATACAAAATGTAAATAAAATTAAAATATTTATTAAACAAATTGATATATTTAATTTTGTTTATTATGAAAAAGTTAATTTTAATATAAAACTTATTGCTGAAAATAACAATTTAATTTAAAACCAATTAAACTTTTTGTAATTTACAAACAATTATAAATGTTTTTGTTTGTAAAAATTTTGTTATTGTGGAATTTTATATTATACTATAAATAATGTTTACTTAAAATGATATCCTGTTATATGATGCGTTACAAAAGAAATAAGTAAAGTAAAAATATTTAGGAGAATTATGAATAAAGAATATTTAGGAAAAATTGTAAATGTAAAAATGGATAGGCCAATGGGTAGTAGACATCCTAAGAATGGTTTTGTTTACCCTGTAAATTATGGCTATATTCCTAATACAATTTCAGGAGATGGGGAAGAGTTAGATGCTTATGTTTTAGGCGTGTTTGAACCACTTGACACATTTAAAGGAAAAGTTATCGCCATTATTCATCGACTAAATGATAACGATGATAAATTAGTAGTCGTTCCTGAAAATAAAAATTATTCAAATGAGCAAATAAAAGCTTTAACTGAATTTCAAGAGCAATGGTTTAAGTCTGAGATTTTGCGAGAAGATACGAAAGAGTATGAAATATTATCAGAAAATTGTAAAATACGATGGATTGACAATTTTCAGTTAAACGGCGAACAATATACACAAGTTAGTGGCTATGTTTATAATGAAAAAAATCAACTTTTAATTGTTAAAAACAAAAACATTTGGACAATTCCGGGTGGCCATCCCGAAAAAAATGAAACACAAAAACAAACGCTCGAAAGAGAACTTTGGGAAGAAGCGTGCGTAACACTAAAAGATATTAAGTATATTGGTGCCGTTGAGGTTGTGGAAAATGAAAGAGTTTACTATCAACTAAGATATACGGCAAAAGTTGCAAAACTTTTACCATTTAAACAAGAATTGGAAATTAACGAAAGAGCTTTTGTGGATTTAGATGATTTGTCAAAATACATAAAATGGGCAGATGGAGAAACATTTAAAAAACAAATAATTGCTTCAAAAAATGTTTGGAATATTTAAAAAAGCGTCAATATTGGCGTTTTTTGTTAAATTCGTATTATATATAATAAATTTTAAATCGGAACGACTTTATTTTTTAATAAAAAAGAATTGCAACTGCAATTCTAATTAAATTTTGCCGATATAACAAATCAATGCAACATTAAAAGATTTATAAATAATTTTTTTAGTAAAATAATTATTTAATTTCTTAATGAAAATTGAAAATGTTTAGTTTTATATTCTATAAGTTGGCATGATATTTATCAATTACCAAATATATTTTATTAAACATATTAAATTTTATTATTTTAAAAATTTTTTTATGTTTTCCATAACATCTTTTACATCAATATTATTTATGCAATTAATGTCGTCATTATTTTGTTTATAAATTTGTTTGCAATTTATCATTATTTTATTAACATTACAATTTTTGTTGCATTTTTTACGCCCCCTTAAACATATAACATTTTTGTCTTTTTTTGAAATCAGATATTCAGGAGGACTAATACCAAACAATGCAATTATAGGCTTTTTAAAAGCCAATGCGAAATGGAAAGGACCAGTGTCATTTGTTATTAGCAATTTCGTATGCTTAATATAGTTTAACAAAGTTGAAATATTAAGGTTGCATAAAATTTTTAAATTATTGTTTCGGCATTTTTCATATATGTTTTTTATATAAGGATACTCTTTATTAGCGCCTGTTAATAAAATGATGATTTTAGGATACTCTTGTTGAATTTTTTTTATTAATTCAACAAATTTCGAAGAGTGCCACATCCTACATTGCATTGTGGCACATGTTTGTATGATAATATAATTTTTATAGTTAAACTCTGATGTTTGATTTTGATCTATCCAACATTCTGTTTCTAAAGAATCAATTTTTGTTCCTGTTAGTTTAACAAGTTGTGCAGATTCTTCGGTTCTGGTCGTAGTGTTGTTTAAAAAAAATGGATCTGTAAATGATTTTTTATATAATCTTTCAAAACCCTTTTGAATAAGTCCATATCTTTTTTTTATGTTCATAAGATAAGGTAAATATGTTCGGTTGATTTCATAAAAAGGTCTTACGAATTGAATTGAATAAATAAAATTATAT
>CALWEY010000030.1 GCA_944377435.1 uncultured Clostridia bacterium
GCCGGTAGGAATCGTAATGTATCAAACGATGCGACCCGCATAAGCAGTCGGGTATACCCGACTGCTTATGCTCAACTTCCGCAAGCGAAAAGTCTTGACCAACTCTTACCGTCCTGAGTATCTTATAACCCTTGATTAACACATTGGGCATTGTAGAACATTTTTTATTCTCTTTGCCCTCTTTTTTTTCTCCCATTCCACAATCTTTGACGTAGAACGAAATAATATATTTCCGACAAAATATTTTTCAAAATTTAGGTCATATGCCATATTTAAACAACAAGCGTCTGAAGAATTTTGCATAATAGAATACAAACAAATTGCTGCAAGTTCGCCATTTAAATACAATAGAAAAGCGTCAGTAACTTGCAAATACAAGCTTAATGTTTTTACAAGGTGTTTAACACCTACTTTTTGAGATTTCATTAAAACGAATCTATTAATTAACTCTAATGAAATTTCATCTTTATTTAAATGTTCATATTTGCAGTGAAAAGACTTTTCAAGTTTTTGTAGTTCTTTTTTCTATTGTAACGAGTCTTGGATGAAAATTGCTGCATATAATCATCATAGCTACTTGGTAATGCCAGCTTCCAATGCATTGTTTCTTTCGTTTTTGGATATATGTTTAATGATTGCCCGAAGCTAAATTTCTCAATATTAAATTTGTCCGACAGATAATTCATTACTTCATCTAGTACGACTTTTTCTATATTCATCATATAAATGCCTAAATTGCAAATAGATTCATTCACTACAAATGAAATGTATTCTGTATGTGATTCATATTTGATTGCTACAAGATGAAAATCATTATATTCTAATATATCAAATCTATTATATATAATATTTGGTTTTACTTGTTTTACTAAAGAAAATTTTTCTTCGTTTGGTACAATTTGAATTTTAAAATTTTTTTTTACTCATCTTCTTTAATCCTTGTATTTGCTGGCAGATGATTATCGGCTTTCTCTTGTAATTTTTTATAATTGTTATATATTCTCTTTTTTAAATTAGATGAACTTATTCCATCTCCGTAAGGGAAATAAACTACATCAACACCTTGTTCTTTTAGATAATCATATTTGCCAACCCAATCATCACCTACAACAAAAATGTCAAAATTTAATTTTTTAACTTTATCAGTATGGTCTAATGATTTTTGTGGAATAACTATATCTGGACCTTTTATTGCCTTCATTAACCCAATTCGCTCTTCAAATGGTATTATTGGAGTTGATTTATAATTAGCAACTAATTCGTCTGTATTTACTCCAACAATAAGGATATCCCCCAGCGAACGAGCATATTCAATCATTTTTAAATGATTAATATGCAGCATATCAAATGTGCCTGATGTATATACAACAGTTTTATTTCCAATCATTAAACAGCCTCCTCTGTTATTTTTTTTATTACTATTATTAATTTTTCTAATAAATCATCTATATCTTTAAAGTCTGTATTTCCGATGTGTGAAACTCTTACCAGTTTGTTGGCTAGATTTCCGCCACAAGGATTTATGTAAATGTCAAAGTCATCACGCAAAATCTTAACAACATCTGATGCAATTTCATTATCAAAATAAAGTGGTGTTAGCATATTTGAGAGATTGTATGAATTAGGTATTTTTAAACCTAGTTCTTCTGCTCGCATTCTAAAGTAAGAAGCTTTATCTTTTATATTTTCAAGCCATGTTTCTATTGTAGTTGTATTTATTAATTTCAACATCTCATCTAATTCGTAAGCAATGCCAACAGCAGGTGTATATGGTGTCTGCCCTCGTTCCATATTTTTAAAATAGTCTTCAAAATTAAAATATAATGTTTTAGATTTATTGTTATAAAGTTCTGTACGCAATTTATCACTTACTGCAATCATCGACATTCCAGCAGAACAACATAATCCTTTTTGAGAACTAATGATTGCTGCATCAATATTGTATTTATCCATATTGAAATCATCAGCAAGAAATGTCGATATCGCATCTACAATCAACTTTAAATTATTTTTTTTGCAAAAACTACTTAATAAATCAATATCATATAACTGCCCAGTTGAAGTTTCATGTAGATTTACCAATAAAGTTGTATAGTTTTTACCTTCAAATTTTTTCAAATGTTCTTCTGTTAATTTTTCATTCCAATTTAAGTTAATTGAGGTATATTCTTTGTTATGCCAATCTAAAAGGTCACAAAACCTTTGTCCAAAAGTTCCACCATTTATCACAATACATTTATCTGCACTGAAAATACAGTTTTGAACAGTGGCTTCCATTGCTCCAGTGCCAGACATGGTAAAAAATAATAAATTTTGCATAGATTTACAACCAAGAAGAGAAGATAGTCTTTTTGCGTTATCAAGCATTATTTTAGAAAATTGTTCTGTTCTAAAATAAGGAAAATCACTTTCTCTTATTTTTAAAACATTGTCATACATTTGTACTGGTCCAACTATAAATAATTTCAAATTAACTCCTCCTTGATATTTTTAATAATGCTATCTGTCGCATTTGGGTAATTTACCATTATTTCTTTTTGTGCAAATGAAATTCTTTCTTTTTTCATCGGGTCATTATCTTGCAAGACAACGTTTTCAATAAATTTTATAATTTCATTTTTGTTAAAAACTTGATAATGGTTAGCAAGGCATTTTTGTCCAATAGGTGCGAATATTGCTTTAATCTCTTCTTGATTTTTTAGCATATAGCAGGCCGGTTTTCCCGTATATAAATATTCCATTAGGAATGAACTGCAGTCGTGTATTATTGCGCTCGAATTAATAAAAGTTTCAAAATAATCTCCACCATTTTGATATTCAACATTGGAAAATGAAGATATTTTATTTATATATTGTTCAACTTTTTCTTTGCCCCATAATTCGCTTCTTGATAATGTTACAAATAATAATGGATGAGGCCTAAAAACAAAGTCTATTTGAGGATATTTAGCAGGTAATTCTAAAAAGAAATCAGAGTATTCTAAAAAATTCGAAAGAGGAAATTGTGGCATATTTACAGTATGATGAGGTGCTATTATAATTTTTTTTCTTTCAAGAGATTTTTTTTGCACTTTATTTAAGCTATCCATTTTACAATAGCCAGATAATACGGCATTCATCCCCTTCATATCTGTATATTCAATAACATCATTTAAATTTTCTTGTGTATCTACAAAAACTTTCCAGCACAGATTTAACGATTCTAAGTTTATTATATGTTCCCTTGCGTAATAGTCAGGCATACTTCCATAATTTACATAAATAGGTAAAATGCCTTTTTGTGCATGATATTTTACTGAAAATAATTTATCTGTCATCAAATCATAAGGATTCGCAAAACAAACTATATCAAAATCTAATGTAAAATCAATAAAGTTGTTATTTTGACTATCTAATGAATTGCAAACATATTCTTTACCGTATTTTTTAGAAAAAGCGTTATAGGTTTTGTGTAATTGATAAAATTTGTTATTATCTCCTCTTGAAGTATCAGGAATAATAACTATTGTAGGGGCAAACATTTCATCAACTTGCATAGCTTCAAATATTGTTTTACCCGGAAACACACTATCAAAAATAACAAAAAAACCAACCTTGATTTTTTCACCAGATAAAACTTTTTTTCTTAATTTTTCAATTATTTTTTTATATTTTTTTTGTTGCTTTACGCAAAACTTTTTATTTATATAATTATGACAATTAGAACGAAATTTCTTTCGCCATGGCTTAACTGGTATTAGACAAGAAAGAAGTTTTATTATCCAACGCATTTAAAATATCCTTTTTAATTCTTTTTTATAACTTTTTATTTTCAAAACGCCAGTGCATAACTGGCAGTAGATATTTTTAGATATTGTTGGTTTTTGTAAAGATTAAAGTTTAAGTTATTGATTCATTTACTAATTGCCCCCTAGGGGGCGGCGCACTTTAGTTCGTGAAGATAATCGCTTGGACTCTTCCAATTTAGTGTCTTTCGCGGTCGAGAGTTGATCTCGTTCAACGCAAATT
>CALWEY010000031.1 GCA_944377435.1 uncultured Clostridia bacterium
TATTGTTAATTGATTTTTTAAATTTGCTATGTTGTATAAGTTTTGACGAGTTTCTTTACAAAATATTTTACATTTTTTTGAAAAACCAAATGTGTTTTGCTATGTTTTTATATGTCAGAAACACACTAAAAAACACACAAAATTTCACACTCTCTACTTGATTTAATAATATACATTTTCATAATCATTTTAGTATAAAGACATTTTAACATAAGAATAAAATTTTAACAATTAAATTCAATAAGATGAGATACAAATTTTTTACAAGATAAGGAGATAAAATTATGAACAATTTTAAAGAGAGAGAATACAAAGTAACTTTATTTAAGGACAGAATGAAGATTCAATATAATGTTAAAAATGAGTTTAAATCTGCAAAAGTTAAAAATAGAGTTTTACCAACTAAAAAGAGAGATAAAGAAAATCCATATATGACAACTCAACAATACACTAAAACTCTAAAAAAGTTTAAAAACAAACTTTATGATTTAGACATACAAGCAAATAAAAGTGTCTATATAACCTTAACAACTTCCAGCATATCACTTTGAAATGATTTAAAATCAAGATTGCAAGCACTTATTCTTTGTTTAAAGAGAAACTTTGGAAAAATTTATTATATTCGTGCCATTGAATCTCACGACAAAGACAACCATTTCCACATACATATGATAGTTATGTTTGAAAATGAAATACCAACAAATTTAAATAAAGAGTGGATAGAAAAGCATTGGAAACAAGGATTTGTTGACTATAAAAATGTTAGTGAACCATATGGAATAATTGACTATATGACAACATTTAAAAGTGAGAACATAAACCCTAACAATGACAAATACACTAAACTACCGCAATTTGTGCAAGTTATATCTCATAGTGTAGATTTCCCTAAATCTGAAAAGAAAGAGATAATAACAACTAAAAATGAGATGAGTGAAATAGTTGATTCTTTCAAAGAGTATTGTTTTGAAGAAACTGGAAAACAAGCCTATGTTTATAGTGATGGGCATAAATATATAGACAAAGACACAGGCGAAATTATATATTGTTTAGACAGACAATATCTTCACAAACCAAAAACAAACAAAATAAGCAGTTAAAGTTAAACCAACTGCTTATTTTATAAATGCAAGTAGTGCTTGCTTTTTATCTTCACTTAAAGACTTAAACTTATCAAGAAGTTCCATATCACTATTAAAACCATTATAATCGTGATAAAAGAACCTTTCAGCAGAACAATTACAAGCGTCTAATATTTTAAAAAACACTTCTAAACTTGGTAAGAAATCTTTTTGAGTTTCAAGTCTGTTTATATAACTTTCGTGCATATCAATTTTTAGAGATAATGCTCTTGCAGAGAGATTTGCTTCTCGTCTAATTGTGCCAATTTTAAAAATCAATTCTTCTTTACTCATATCTCCTCCAACAAGAATATTATAAGTTATCGACATCTTTTAACTACTTGAACATCCATTGTCAATATTTAATAAATTTCAATATTGTATTGAATTTTGCTCAATATATTTTACTTTTATTGAAATGTATGCTATACTACTTTGTAGTTTATAAACAATAAAGGAGTAGAATATGGAAAAGAATTCAAAGAAATTAATAAGTGTTGACTGTGGACATCTTGGAGAAGATATTGTCATTACCGAACTTACAAGGAATAATTATATTGCTTCAAGACTTGATGATAGAGCAAAACTTTTTGATATTATTGCAATGAATAAGAATGGAACAAGATTTTGTGCAATACAAGTCAAAACAAATCAAATTGGAAGTAATCGTTTCACATTAGGTCAAAAAAATGAAGATTATAACGAAGAACAAACACATTGTTTCTATGCTTTTGTCAAACTTAAAAGTGATAAAAATAGTGAAGATGAAATCTATTTTGTTCCTTTCAAAGAAGTTGCAAAGAGTATTGCAGAAGAACATAAAAAATATTTAAAAAGCACTTCAAAGAAAGGTGCTGAACATAAAGACACACCAATAAGAACTTTTATTCTTGATGAAAATAAACATCAAAAGTATAACTTTTCTATTTTGAATTTAGACTAAATATTGAATACATTTCAATACTTAACCAAATTTAATTTACAAATATAGAGTTTTATGTTATAATGGAATCTATATTGTAGGAGTAAAATATGGAAAGTTTACAAGAAATAAAAGACAAGCTTAAAAAAGTTGCAAACGCTTGGACAGAAATAAATAGTTTAAGTTCAATAGCCGTTTATGACATTAATGATACAAATATAAATTGGAATAAAAAAGTTGTTTTAGAAGATGTAAAGGATATTGTTGACGAGCGAATACATATTGAAACTCCTGCTCCAACCAAGAAAGATGAAACAAAACCCAAACAACCCCAAAAAATATCTACATTAGTTATTGTATTAAATATTTTGTTAGGAATCTGTGTTATTCCTTTTATTCCCATGTTCTTTCTTCAAATTATTTTGACAAATGAAACATTAATTTTTTATGTAACATTTATCATTTCATCTATATTAACTACAATAGGGATATCTATGTTATTTGTTTATTACAATAACAATAAATATGCATTGATAAGTAATAAAAAGAGAGTCAAAAAGATTATATCAGTTTTTGGATATTTATTAGCGATTATTGGAACTGGTTATCTTATAACCTCAATAATAATATTATTAATTAACAATTTCAAAGATTTTATAGCCTTTGCAATTTTAACTACTGGAATTTGTTTTAAAATTTATTATAAAAACCAGTGTTCTTATAGTGAAATTAAATCTTTACCTACTCCGAACAAAAAATTTAATATAGTAGCCATAATTTTAATT
>CALWEY010000032.1 GCA_944377435.1 uncultured Clostridia bacterium
TCAACAATTCCCATTTCACTAACAGAAGCAATTTGCTCGTTATCAACTTTAAAATTTATTTTTTTATTTGTTGCATTTTCCGGAATTACTTTATATGCAATATTATAAAAGGTTTTAGAAGTAATAACTTCTTTCTCACTTAAAACTATTCCTTTAACTGGAATAACTATCTGTAAGTTTAAACTATCAATAAAGCCGCCATCTTCTGTTTGAACGGTAATTGTAACATTCCCAGCAGAAAGGCCAAAAACCAAACCATTTGAATCAACCGTAGCAATTGTCTCGTCACTACTATAAAAATATAGATTTTTATTAATGGCTTCTGAAGGAGAAATCGTTGCAGTTAATTGGAGTTGATTACCAACTTCAATTGTGGTTTGCGACGATGACAATTCAACTTTATGAACATTAGTATCTGTGACATAAAAATAACATTTAGCCATTTTATTTCCGTCGCTACTCGTTGCAGTAATATATCCACTACCAAAACCTACAAACACAACATTTCCTTTTGAATCTATTTTGGCAACATCTTCGTTATCGCTTTTCCAAATAATATCTTGATTCGTTGCGTTTTCAGGATAAATATTAGCTTGTAAAGAAATTCTATCATCAACATTTGCAACAATAGAAGTTTTGTCTAATTCTATTTTATCAACAGAAATATAAACATCACCAATGACAACTGAAACGGTAAAATTTACTATAAAAACTATAAAAAGAGGAATGGCAACCATTAAAAACAAAACTAATTTTTTCATTATGCTTCAATCCTCCTATATCTATTTTCAATTTTGTAAAACAACTTAAAAACTTCATAAAAAGCAAACGGCACACCAAAACCAAAAAGTGCTAAATACATTGATGGAATAGAAACAAAAAATGATAACGCAATACACCCAATTCCCATTAATGTTCCAATCATAAATCCAATACTAATACTTGAATTAACATTTTTTGTACTTGCCGTAAGCTCCCCACCGTCTAGATATATAAATTGCGGCCTTTTAATGTCCATCAAAATAGATTTTGATATGTTCCCTATTATTATAATGCTAACAGAAGTGGCTATAAGAATAGTAGTTATAATATCTATGAATCCTGCAAAAAACAAAATAAAACAAGAAACAAAAATTGAAGGAATTGAAACAAACAAATAAGTAAAAAATTTAACAAAAATTTGTTTTTTATATGAAACTGGAATTATTTTTGTATGGAAAAAATTTTGTCCCTCACGAGTTATAGATGTAGCAGCAAAAGAACTTCCCATGCTAAGAAACATAATTAAAACTAAAACTATAATGCCCGGCAAAATACCTTCGCCTATTAAAGAAACTCCAATATTTAAAGCAATCTCGCTTGAAAAATAAACCATTAATGGGGTTGTTATAACAACCGTTAAATATTGAAACGCATAATTAGTAGATCTAAATATAGTTGTAAATTCTCTAAAAAACAATGCTCCGCTAATATTTCTTTGCTTAATTTTTGTTGATTTTTTAAAAGGCTTTTCTCCTCCCTCGTTATTCGACAAAATTTTTTTAATATAAACCTTATCTGCAAAAAGCAAAATAACACTTCCTAGAACAAAAATAATGCTAATATTTATAATCAAACTTTGCCAAAATTTATAGTTTAAAAGAATATTTTTGTAAAGAACAGATAATATAAAATAATTTGAAAATTGCTTTATTTTAAAAATAGTTGAACTTGAAAATACATCTGTTATATCTCCGCTATTTAAAATATTTAATATAAATTTTAAAGAATATACATAAAACAAAAATCCCAATGATATAAAAAATATATACAAAATTAACATTATAATAAATTTATTTTTTATATAACCAACCAAATACATAGTTGGAACTGAAAGAAATAGCGCAATTAAAAATGGAATAATTGGAAAAAAAAGAACATTGGGAAGAAGTAAAACATAAAAAATTGCAGGTTGTAGAGTTTTTATTCCAAAAATTAAAAAAACAGGAAATGTTAAAACAGCAGAGAAAATGAGTTCATAAATAAATAGATAAGTAATTTTTGCAAGAAATAATGTTCGTCCTTTAACAGGCAATTTTAAAATATTTGGATCGTTTTTGAAATATAATGTTTTTGTTGTTAACCCAAGGCCAAATAAAATTTGAACAACTTGTACTATTAAAACGTAGTAAACAATAAATTCTTGTTTAAGATTTGCTTTAATGCAAACATCCATAATGCTACTAATTGCAAAAATTAACAAAGAAATAATCAATAAAAATCCAATAGAAATTAAAATAATTTTTTTAATACGAGAAAATAAACTAACACCATCTTTAACTCTAAAGGTGTTACTTAAAAATTCAAGCTTTAATAGTGTAGCAAATTCTCTCATTTGTTTTCCTTTGTTATTACAAATTTTATTTTTTAATTCTTTTAGCTCTTTTCTTTTTCTTTTCAAAATTAATTATTTCTGCCATGTTTTCTTTTGTTAAATTTAAAAAATAATCTTCCAAAGAAACAGCGCTTTCATTTAAAAATTTCTTAACATCAATAATTTCCATAAGTTGACCATGATTAATTATTGCAACTCTATCACATAATTTTTCTACCATATCAATATTGTGAGAAGAAAAGAAAACCGAATTTCCGTTTTTTTTATGTTCTAACATATAAGAACGAATTTCTGCGGTGCTTTGAGGATCTAGCCCCATAAGCGGTTCATCTAAAACCCAAAATTTTGGATTATGAATTAAAGCAGCTATAATACAAATTTTTTGTTTCATTCCATGAGAATAAGATCTAATTTGCCTATCTATTGCTGATGTCATATTAAACAAATCTGCAAAGGTGTTTAATCTCTCAGCAATGACATCTTTTGGGACTCTATAAATATTCCCCATATAATTTACATATTCTTTACCAGTTAAGTTTTCATATACCGCGTGATTGTCGGGAACATAACCAATATTAAGCTTTGCATTAATAGGATCTTTTTGTATATCAAACCCACAAACAGTAATATTTCCCTCGTCAAAAGGCAAAATTCCAGTTAAACATTTTATAGTGGTGCTTTTCCCTGCACCATTTTTCCCTAAAAAACCAAAAATTTCACCATCGTTAATGGTGATATTTAAATCTTTAACAGAGTAATAATTTGAATTTTTATACCGTTTTGATAAATTTTGAATTTCTAACAAGTTCCCTCCTAAGCATTATGTTAATTTTAACATAAAAAAAACTTATAGTCAATAACTATTAGTTTACTTATATAATATTATTATAGTAAGTATTGATAAACACTAAAAAACAAATATTAAAAGTTAATATGTGTTTTTAGTTTTTTATATAACTTTTTCGTTGTTTGTTCTGGCGCCAACCACAAAGGAAGAGCTCCAGCATACTTTTCAATCAAATACGCTAATGTTCTTTCATACCACCAAATAGGAAATCCAATAAATATTTTTATTTATGCTCGTCCTAACAATGCCCCCAAAACAAGATATAGATTTTTTATATGAAAAGGAATACGGGAAAAAGCCTTAAATTTTCAAATTTTCTTCCTCTAATGGAAATTGTGTTGCCCGACTGTTCTTCTTCCCCACCAACCTTTCTCTTTGCGAATCAGCAAAAAATTACTTGTCTCAAAACACAATATTTATTTTAATCAACTGTATTAATTTGTCAAGAAATTATTAACAATCTTAATTTTTTAATAAAAAAGAATGATTAATATTCATTCTTTTTTTTTAAAATTTATTTACAAAATGCATCTTGAAATTGAAAATTAATTATTTTTATTTGACAACTTTATATATTTTTAACGAATTATTACTCTAAAGGTTCTCTTCCTTTTGTATTTTTACCTAATTCCATTGTTTTATTTTGCCATTTTAATAATTGATTTAACAAATTATATCCCGATGCTTCTGCTTCTTTATTTAATTGATACTCGCTATTATAAGCAACCACTTTTAAAATTGTTAAAAATCTTCCCATTAAATTATATTGTAATGATGGAGAAATCTCTTCATAGCCAACCAAAGTTTCTATTGGCAATTCTTGAACTTGTTTAACAGCTTCGACTCCTGCCAATCTTTGTATTTCTTCTATATTTTCATCAGTATAAGAAATCGTCCCACCAAGTTTTTCTTTTCTAATTCTATCCATTTCTCTATCATAAAAATGCTCAATTAATAATTCTATTGATGTTGGTATGTAATAGGCTTTATCTATCTGCCCTTTACGCTCGTCAAATTTTTCCCAAATTTTTTCACTGGAATCAAAAGATCTAAGCATGTCTACCTCTTCTTTTGTAGACATTAAAAAATTAGCTTCTTTTTTAGTAATATTTTCTAAGAACCTTTCAACTTTCATTCGATTCATCCATCCAGCAATAACATCACTAAAATTTGCCATATCATGCTTAGATTTTATACAATGTTTAATAATTTTTAATATGTCCAATACTTGACAATACATTTCTTTTTGCATTGTTGGAGGAAGATCTTCATAGTCGCAAGCTGCAAGATTAACATAATATCTTCCATCTTTAACCCTATAATAAGGCGAACCATCTATCGATCGTTCGACGCTAAACCCGTCTTCATTAAATTTTTTATTCATGAAAAAACCATAAGCTTCTGTCTTTTCTCCTGCAAGAACTATTTTACTTTCGATATATAATCCTTTTTTATATTTTTTAATATTTTCTAAAACCTGAGCTAAATATAATCTTTCTGCCATGTTTTTTATATCGCTATTTATTTCCATTTATTTCTCCTTAATTAAAATTATAGCATAAATTTTTTAAAATTCAAGAGCCATTTTTTCTTGCTCTTGCTCTATTTCTTTGTAATAAATTGGTAAACCTTCATCAAAATCTGAAAATTTTAAACAAAATCTTCTGCGCTTTTTTCAATAGCTTTGGTAAAACCATTAGCCCTATAAAAATTTTCTAATTTTTCTTGCCCACCTTTTCCGCTTAAATCACTTTCAAAAGCACTTGCTTGTAAAACTACAAAAGGAATTTTATGGTTTTAGGCACAGGAATAGGCACAAACGATAAAATTTGATAAAGCCAAAATTGTGTTTCAAGTGTTAAAAATTCGTATAAAAGCACTACATATAGTGTTTTTAGATAAATTTAGGTCGAGTTGACTAGATTTTAGAACCACATCCTGATCAGGTGGGGGTCGGTGGTTCGAGTCCACTCATCTCTACCAGATTTGAGAGCAAAATGCTCTCATTTTTTATTTAAAAAATCGCTATACGTCTTATAAATAAAGGGTTATAGCGATTTTGAATTTAAAACATAAAACAAAAAAATACAGATTTATAAACATCAAAAAAACTATCATTTTACTGCTCTAAAATATACCTAAAATTTGTTGCAAATATTTTTTGACACGAATATGAGCAAAAAAATAGACCGAAAATAATCTAATTTTACTTTCTGTCTAAATCTTTATAAAACTATCGGATTTTGATCAACCTCAAAAAGAGTATTAGAAAATGTGTGCCTAAGTGTATGAAAACGAATATGGTATTTATTTAAGTTATGACTTTTTAAAAAAGTATAAAAGATTTTCTTTGTTCCGCCATAACTTCTAATCTCACCATCATTGTTACAAAATACAAAACTCTCTTTATCAACAAAATTAAAATTGTATTGAGATGATTTTTCTTTTTGTAACTCGTAATATTCCTTTAACGAATTTATCAAAATATCAGGCATAGGCACCACTCTTTTTGAACAAGTAGTCTTTGTGTCGCTGATAACGGTTTTTCGTTCAATAACTTTTCCATTGCTATCAAACTTTGGCACAACTGTTATAGCACGCTCAACTTTTATATTTTTGTTTTCAAAATCAATATCTTTCCACTGCAAAGCAAGAGTCTCGCCAATTCGCAAACCTGCAAGCATCATACAAAAACATAGCGGCTTTAAAAAAGTGTGGTTTAGGCAAGTTAAAAACTTATCTCTTATTTCTGGTGGTAATGCTTTATACCTATTTTCACTATCGTAAATCTTCCTTTCATTGCTTTTAACTTTTGTTAAATCCGGATTTAGACTGCACTCATTGTTCAATGCAAGGCGCAAGTTGTAAACTCTTGATAACAATTTGATATGTCCAAAACGCGAAAACTAAAATTTCTTTCTTGTTTTTAAGTTAACTTGTTTATTCTTATTTCTAAATTTACTAATTTCTTTGCAAAGATCTCAAAATTTTTCCTTGCATAAAACTTATTAAAAAGTCCTATTCCACCACCAATGACACCAACAAAAGGAACAAATATGCCTGCGATATTTAATCCGGTCTCTGTAATATCCAGTCCTGTAGAAGCAACATTTTCTAATATTTCTTTTGTTTTCTTTTTCAATTACAGCTCCTTTTTAAATCTCTTTATATCCAAACCTCTTTAAAAATTCTTTGATTGAGTTTTTGTCTTTGCCTTCGTAGTAGGCGACAAGAAGTTTTTTATATTCTTCAACTTGTGTCTCTGGAATAACTATCAAGCCTTTTGCATGGCTTATCAAAAAGTGGTTCGCGAAGATGACCGCTGTTCGCTTGTTGCCGTCAATGAAGATTTGTTTTTTCATTGTAAATAGCAAAAGTTCGATTGCTTTATCAACGACATCAAGTTTTGAGTCCAAAACATCTTGCAGTTGCTCTTTTATCAAGCTTTCAATAGGCAAGTCTGGTTTCCAAGGTGTTCCGCCAATGCTTACAGGGGTAGAGCGGAGCCTGCCTGCATTATAGTAAAATCCTTCTTCAACAAATCTATTGATTTCACAAAGTAAAGCAAAATTTGTTGGGCTGTTTATCACATCTTTATTGAGTATAAACTCCCAAGCATGTTTCAAGTTTATAACTTTCAAAACATCGTCAGCTGTCATATTATTGACTTTTCCACCCTCAATGATTGTTTCGGTGTCAGCGTAAGTTGTTGCAATTCCCTCTAAAACTGCCTGTTTGTAAATTGTATCAACCAAATACTTTCTTGCAAAATCAATGTTCAGAGCAACTTTTTCTTCAATTTCAGTTTCAACATATCCTAAACCTTTAAGTTGTTTGTCAATTTCTCTCAACTGTTTTTTGATAAGTTTAGCTGTTGCATTTCCATAAAGCATTGAGTTATAAAGTTCTTCGCTATATTTGTCAACATACTTTGTAAGTGCAACACCATCTTCTCTGTAATGAACATACAAGTACTTCTTGCCATTTCGTTCTCTTATCTCTGGTGTGCCATAAACCAAAGTTTGCAATCTTTTGTTTAATTGCTCTCTTTCACTAAGCAAATTTAATATCTCAACTCTATTTTCCATATCAGCTCCTATGTGAATATTTTTTAATATTATCGATAATTTTTTCACATAAGTATTATAGCACAAAAAATAAAAATGTGAAACTTTTTCTGCCAAATTTTTAAAATTTGTTTCACATTTTAATTATCAAATGACATAACTTTTGCCTTTTATTTAAAAGCTTTTGCTAATTGCTCCAACGCCCACAAGAGTTTTTCTCTTGGCAAAGCAATATTTAATCTTTGAAAGCCTTTTCCGCTTTTTCCAAACATTCTTCCACTATCAAGCCACAATTTTGCATTGTCTATCATAAGACTTTCAATTTCATCATCTGATAAGCCCAACTTCAAACAATAGAGCAATGGGACACACAACATCTTCAATAACTAAAGAAAATTACATAGATATTGACTATGATTTGAGTAAAGAGAAGATACTTAAATTATATAAAAATTTATATAATTTAGAGTAAAAATTTTGACACAGTTTTTGACACGGTTTTTTCTGCATTTTTTTCATATTTTTTACATAAAAACTGTGTCAGAGCAAATTTTTATCAATAAAATAAAAAAAGGCTATTTCCCTTTATTTTAAAGGAAAATAGCCGCTTGGTGCGGATAACAGGAGTTGAACCTGCACCCTTTCGGACTGGAACCTAAATCCAGCGCGTCTGCCATTCCGCCATATCCGCATATTTCATAATATTAAATTTGTTTTTGGCGGAATGTCAGACGATCAAATCAAACAAGTTGATTTTCGCTGGATTTTAAATCCAGCGCGTCTGCTAATCGACCCAGAAAATTTATCAACTTTTTGTGAGCCCCGAATTTCACCCTAAAAATTTTGCAATTTTTAGGGAACCCGAATCCGCCATATCAGCATAAAACAATATATATTATATATAAAAATATAAAAAAAGCAAGTGTTTTTATCTTAAAATTTATTCTTTGTTTGATTTTGCAAATCAATTTTAGCGTATTGTTGTATGACGGACTTTATTTTTTAAGGCGAACTATTTACCTATATCGCAACGGACAGAAAAGGGGAATAAGCGGATTATCTCTATTTTCAAAAAGGTCTAAAAGGATCTCTGTACCTGCAAATGCATTTATGATACCGTTTGCTCCACAGCTAATCAAATAATAAATTCCATCTTCATTAGACTTGCCGATAAGACCTAGGTTATTGCTAGTCTAGCCAAAATATCCGCAAAATTTATATTCAATTAAATCATCGCCATTTTCTGTTTTAAGAAAAGGAAGCATTTT
>CALWEY010000033.1 GCA_944377435.1 uncultured Clostridia bacterium
CAAGCATCGAAACTGCTAAGCAAAATGAAGCAATTGTTACAAACAATTTTATTTTCTTTTTCATTTTGCCTCCTTAGTCATAAAATTAAGCAGCACGTGTTAAGTCAAGCTTAATTGTGAATGATTGATTACTAATAGCAAGTGTTGGATCTACAAGGTATACATAATATGTAAGTACTGTAGCTACTCCAGCAGGTGTAACTGCTGTTGTGTTATCATCACTTGCAACTAAAATGTAGTTGTTTGTGTCATCTTCTCCACCTGTAGTAGTTGATTTTATTGTTAAACCTTGTTGTGTTTGTGGAGTAGAAACTTTGATTGTTATTTTCCAAACTGATGAATTGTTGAAATTAACTGCTACAGAATTTGATTTTGTATCTTCTCCTGTTGCAACATTGCTTGAATCATAGTTTTGCCAAGCGTCTACTGTAACGCCTGATGCTGTGTATGACAATTTTTTAACTTCTGCAAGTCCTGTTTCTGGTTCAGCATCGTAACCTTTTTTAGAACCAGCAACATATTCTACTGTTGTTTCTACTTTTGCAAGAACATCTGTTGCTGTGTAGTTAACAGTACCGTTGATTGTATATGTAACTGTTGTTGCTGCATATACACCAAAAGCCATAAGTGCAACTGCTAAGCAAAGTGATGCAATTGCTGAAAAAACTTTTATTTTTCTTTTCATTTTAAATCTCCCTTTTAATTTTTTTAAAACTATACAAAACTATTACATTTATTATGTAAGAACGGCACCTTACAAATGTTTTTTATTTTGTTTAGTTGTTTAAAACTAGCTAAATACACTAGGCAATTTTATTATGCGTGAAAACGGCATTTTTATCACACAAAAAACAAAAATTGCTTATAACTTTTGCACTTAACTATGTTTCGTTGTTATTATATAAATAATAAAACTTTTGGTCAAATAAATTTTAGATAATTTTCTTAATTTTTATATAAATTATACAAAATATATAAGTTTATGCTAGTTAAATGCAGTATATATTGTGCATCTATTAGGAAAATAGTATATTTGCTCCTCATTTTTATTGAAAAACCGCAATAGCGTTTGGCTATCACGGTTTTTTTATGCTTCTAACTGTTAGTTTTTACTTTTTCGTTATAAATTAGATATGTTAGCTCTTCATCAATATATTTGATATTCCATTTCCATTTTAAATGGTTTTTCCAAAATAGAAAATATTCTTTCTTGCCTTTATCTTCAAGAATTTCAATACTCTCTTCTACATTTTGTTTATATAGTTTTTGTTTTTTGCTAAGTTTATTTTTAAAAACCCACAAACTTTCAGCAAGTTCTTCTCTTTCGTCTTCATCAACCTTGCTGAAATAAACAATTTTGCAAATTTCTTCCATATCACCTGTTTGGATAAGTCTTTTTGCCTCTCTATCTTGCCAATGCATTTCGCCTTTCATCAGTTTTTTTTCAACATACATAAAATTTATTTGTTCAATTAGTGCAAGAGATTGAAATATAACCAAAATTCCAAGTGGTATACAAACACAAACAACCATACCAACAGGACTGGCGAGCCATTTTACTGCCCCGCGAAACCATGTCGGAGTATTCACATATTTTCCTATAACAAAATCTGCCCGTACTTTTACACCGTCTGCGCTATCATTTGACGAACCTTTTGTTTCAAAAAATCTTGTTCCCGTTTCATCATAGTATACATTTATAATTTCATGGAAAACAACTCTCATGCCTTTACCTTGCAAATCTTCAAGTGTTAATCTGTTCTCAGGAATAGGTTTTGTTATATTAGGTTCGTCATTAACATATTCTAATTCAGTTAATACACGCCCTTTATCTGCGGGATCATCTTTTTGAAAAAACGCTATAATGTCCCCTTTCCAGAGTGTGTTCGTATCAGTCTTTTTAATGATTACATTATCACCTATATTAAAACCACTATTTTCCATACTACCAGACAAAATTCTAACTATTGAAACACCAAAGACAGACGGAATTGTATCTGATTTTGCTTGGAACATTATAAGCAAACTTACAGAAAGTGCAACAATGACAATAGGAAAGAGTAAAACATCTCCTATCTTGCCAAGCAATGTATATACAGTATTTTTAGGTTTTTTGTTTGTCATATGCTTAGTGTATCACACACAAAAAAAATCTTGCAAATATTTTTAACAAAACAAACGCTTTTTATAAATAACTAACATGAAGGTTCAAAATAATTCTAATATTAAAAAAATAAAGCCACTTGGCTTTATTTTTTAGGTGGAACCTTCTTAGGTAATTGTTTTTTAACTGAATTTTCTTTATTTGTGTTTGATTTCTTAGGTGGCAATTTCTTATTTGTCACCTTTGAGCTATCGTTAGTTTTATCATTATCAATTTTATTGTTTGCTTTGTCCGTCTTTTTTGGCAATGGTTTTTTAGGTGGCTTTTTAGACTTTTCAGATGATGGATTTTGTTTGTTTTCCTTCTCGGTTATCTCTTCAAATTTTTCATCAATAGACTTTTTCAATTCATCGCCATATTTTGCATCGTAATTATTTTTATCAACTGCAAATTTATCTTCTTCTTTTAAAAGTTTGTCTTTTTTTAATATTTCGTCAGTATCTTCAAACTCATTTGGATTTTCACCTTCTCGATAATTTTGATACTCTTTATTTAAGACATCAGCATATCTATCATTTTCCGCTTTAACTTGAGTTTCAGCAATTAGTTTTTTCATTCGTTTTGATTTATATAGTTCCGACCAAGTCATATAGTATGGAGTTACATTATTCTCATCGTATACACTTATTGCAAGTTGACTTGTTGCATATATTTTTTGTTGTTTTTTGTTTTGGCTTGGTTCTAAACAACCCCATAAAAATTCATATGCGTCCATTTTAAATTCACTAGGCAGAACATCGTACAAATAAATTTTATCACACTCTCGCATTTCAAGTCCGATATTTGCTTTTTCGCATTCTTTTGAGTCAAAAGGTATTTCCCTATTTACAACTTTTCTCTCTAACAATAAGTTATTTATTTGTTCAATTACTGATAACAATTCAATTAATACAATTATAGATATTGGCAACACTACAAGGATAAGCATTCCTTCTGTTGATGCACAAAAACTGATTATCGATGCAAGCCAAGATGGAGTATTTGCATATTTTCCGGCAACAAAATCTTCTCTTATGGCGTAACTATCCGTTGCAGAATTCGCCGTTCCCTTTGTTATATAAAATATTGTTCCAGATGCATCAATTTTAATTTGAACAATTTGATGGAAATAAACAGGCGTATTTACTTTTACTACTTGTTCAAGTGTATCTCTATTTTGTGAAGGAGTTGTTTTTGTGTAATATTCTTTGTAATCTTCATAATAGAATTCTTCACCAACTTTTGCGTTTTTTATAGAGTTATATAATTCTGTATTAAAAATAACTTCATTGTTTTCGTCTTTTACGGGATAATAATTATTTTCAACATAAACTACTTCGTCATTTTCATCTTTTACAACATTACCATTTTCATCTAGTTTTTCTACTAATTTGGTTTCTACTTTAGTTAAATCAAAAAGTTGTGTATTGTCTTCATCGTCATGATGATAGTAAAAAGCAATAATATCTCCAACTTTATATGTTGTACTATTTGTTTCAATGATAGCAATATCGCCCTTAACAAATTTTCGACCGGCTTCAGGACAATAATCACTCATACTATCAGACAAAACCCTAACAAAAGTATGTCCAAAAATTGGTGAAATTAGATTATTACTTCTTGCAACAAGCATGAAAAAACTTGATACAAAAGATATTATAATAACAGGGTAAACAATAATGTTTACAATAAGTTCTAAAACTCTAAAAACAGTTGTCTTTCTTTTTACTTTCTTTACCATGCTTTTAGTATAACTTATTCTCTAAATTTTTACAACAGTTTTTATAAATTTACTAAATATATTTTTAACATCTAGCTCTTTCATTAACAAATAAAATAAAACATTTTTTTATATAATAAATAAAAAATTAAAATTATTAAATAATATTTATTATTTTCTTTTATTTTTAAAAAATAATTTTAAAATATTTTTACATTCATTATTTTCTAAATAATAATAATTTGTTTTATGATTTAATTTTAAATTATTTTCCATAATTTTTTCAAATAATTTTTCATTATCATTTGTGTCATTTGCTCCATAATAAACTGTTTTTATTCTTGCATTTACAATTGCTCCAGCACACATAGGGCAAGGTTTAAGCGTTACATACATTTCACAATTATCAAGTCGCCATGATTTAAGTTTTTTGCACGCTTTTATTATTGCATCAACTTCCGCATGAAGTATTGCATTTTGAGTTTTTTCTCGTTTATTATATCCCTTAGATATCACCTTACCATTTTTAACTATTATTGCACCGATTGGAACTTCATCTTTTTTATAAGCTTTTTTTGCCATTTCTAGTGCTAAATTCATATATTCATTTTCCATACTAATATGCTAATATAAAATAAAAAAATAGTCAAATTATAAATTTTGACTATTTTTAAATTTATTTATGATATGATACATTGTTTATAATAGTAAATGCCCTATAAATTTGTTCTAATACCATAACTCTAAAAAGCCTATGTGGAAATGTCATTGCACTTAAACTTATTTTTTTATTTGCATTTTGTTTTAAAAAATTAGACACACCATAACTACCGCCAATAACAAAATTTAGTTCGCTGTTTGTTTGAAAATATTTTTCAATAAACTCGGCAAATTTTTCACTTGAAAGGCTATCACCTTTAACATCAAACAAAACAACACTTGATGCATTTATTTTATTTAAAATTTCTTTTGTTTCATTTTCTATTATTAAATTTATATTGTTTAATTCATTTTTTTTTTTATTTTCTATAATATTTATGCTAGCAAAACGAGAAATTCTTTTTTTATATTCATCACACATTGACAAATATTCTTTATCTTTTAAATTACCAACGCAATATAAGTTTATTTTATACATTATAAAATTCCCCATATAAATGTAAATATTGTTATTACAACACTCATAAATAAATTGACATACATAAATATATTATCTTTAAATGTTGGTTTATATCTCGCCCCACCTAAAAGTGACAGATTTTTAAAATTTACATTAAAAATTCTTTTTGAACCTAGAGTATGCTGAGTAAATTCTATATTGTCATTTGGATTATTTTCTTCTTCAACTAAGTCACCCATGATTTCTTTTCTTAGTTCTGTTTTCATCATTTCATTTGCAAGTTTAGTTAGTTTTTCCACCCTTGTTTGTTTAAACAGTTGCAATGTTAAAAATATAAGCAAAAAGATTATTGTCATAATTAAAGCAAAAATTAAAAGAATAGAAACAAAAGCATTTCCACTTGCAAGTGAATTTAAAAAGTTGTTGATTGCAGTTCCTATTGGCAAATTGTGGAATATTGAAAATCCCATTAGTGTGCTTACAGCATTATTTGTAAAGTGCATAATCATTGTTGGATATATGCTATCCGTTAAAAGTGCAATAAATCCAAAGAAAAATCCTATTATCGTCGCATAAAAGAATTGGTCAATGTTAAGGTGCATAAGCCCAAACAATAGTCCACTTAAAAGTATTGCTTTTTTTGCACCCATTTTTTTGTAACTGTTTAGCATCATTCCCCTATTTGCAACTTCCTCGCATATTCCTGGCAGAACCGCCGTAAACAAAAGCTCTAAAATTAAAAGCCAAACGGGATAAGATTGCATTACCGAACTTGATGTTTTTTCATAGCCTAAAAGTTTTAAAATTGCCGAGAAGAATGACGCCACAAAGATTGTGCAAAAATAAACTAAAATACCAATCAAAATAGAAAGCAAAACTGCTTTATAATTGATTTTATGAAAACCATACATATTTAAAGTTTGCTTTAATTTTTGTTTCCTTAAAAAGGTAAATAAAAACAATGGCAAGCAAAGCATCAGTCCAACTTGTATAACAAAATTAAGAATATAGCCAACAACACTACTAAGCGAAAAAGTTGCAGATATTATTCTTATAACAATAAATAAGCCGAGTATTAAAAAATACACAAAATTACTATCAAAAATTTCACTTCTTTTCTTAAACATAACTTTCCTTTATCTATTCTATGCACTAAATCCCGAAATTAAATCTATAAGCCAAATAAAAATTGAAACAAAAACACCAGCCCATAAAAATGTATTATATTTTATATATATGTTTTTGTTAGATTTTGGTAAATCTTCTATTATAATATCACTTTTTGTTTCAGTATATGAATCTTTTTTCTGTTTTTTTAATAAAAACTTTATAATAACTGCAATTAAAAGTATGGCTGTTATGCAATAAGTTATTGCAAAAATTATCGATTTGTATGATAAAACAAAACCTGATTGCTCTATATTATTCACTGTTGATATATAAGTTACAACAATAACGATTGCATTGTTTAAAAAATGAATTATCATTGGATAAATTATATTGTTTGTTTTAAGCATAACAAACGAAAGAATGGTCCCAACAATAAATGGATATATTGTTTGTTCAACATTTAGGTGCATTAGCGAAAACAAAATTGCACTGCCAAAAATTGCCCACCATTTGTTATAGTCTTTTAATCCGTTAAATATAACACCCCTAAACAATAATTCTTCAAAAATTGCAGGAAGAACTGCCATAGCAAAAAGCATTGCTAAACATATGCCAATGTTGTTTATATTAAGTGGCAAATCGCTTTGTATTTTAAATCCAAGCTCGCCAAGAACTGCATCAAACAAGTTTACAATATCGGTAAAACCAAATGTGCAAATAAATGCTATAACAACACATAAAACAATATTTACAACACTGACTTTACTTTTTATGTTTAATGATTTTACCCAATTTATTTTTGCCTTTTTGTTATATATAAAAAACAAACTACTAAAAGCAATTGGAGAAATAAATAATGAAAAATACAAAAAAACTGTATTATTTGACAAATTATCTAAATTTGCACCACATATTTTTGCAACTACTGTTGCAAGTAACATATAAACTATGCTCACAAGTGATGGGGCAACTATTGCTCCCAAAAAGCAAATTCCCGAATCGTATTTATTATATTTTATTCTTTTATCCATGACTTATATTATACATATAAAACAAAAAATCACAAGTGTTTAAAAAATAAAATCGCATTACTGCGATTTTATTTACTTATACTTTTTATCTTTGCGACATGTTGCATCTTGTTTCAATTATCTCATCATTTCTTAAAACTTTTACTATTACACTATCTCCACTTTTATATTTGTATAGTGCAAGTCTTAAATCTAAAACAGAATTTACTTTTTCACCATTTATTTCAAGTATTATATCACCTTTAATAAAACAATCTTTACAAAGAGATTTTTCATCTACACTTGCGACAAACACTCCTTGATTTGTGCTCAACTTTTCACCTTGAAATCTTGCCACTTCGTTATCAAGTGCAAATATGCCCATGTATGATGGCTTCCAATCTTGGCTTACAGAAAGTTTCTCTATTGCTGTTTTACCAACGCTTATTGGAATTGCAAACCCTATTCCTTCTGCTTCACTAGCTTTTAATGTGTTTATTCCAACAACTTCGCCCTTTAAATTTATTATTGGTCCACCACTGTTTCCCGGATTTATACTTGCATCGTGTTGAATTAAATTTTGCATATATGAAACTGTACCATTTTCATTCTCTACTTGTAATGTTCTATTTAGTGCCGAAATTATACCTTTGGTTACTGTGTGTTTAAAATCTAATGTTAGTGGAGTTCCTATTGCTAAAACATCTTCGCCCACTTTTACTTTTTCTTCACTACAAACAAGATATGGAAGTGCAGTTTCTGATTTAATAACGGCAAGGTCTTGCGAACTATCTTGCCATATAATTTGAGCTGACGATTTTGTTTGATTTGCAAAATACACAACAACACTTTTAGCGTCGTCTATAACATGCTGATTTGTTAGTATATATCCATTATCGGCAATTGCAACACCACTACCTATTGCATAACCACCTGTTATATTTGCTTGTATCCCAACAACTGCACCTTTAACCTGCTCAACAACACTTACAGTATCCATTTCGCCACTTAAAGCAATTTCTCTTGGCGTCATGTCGATGTTTTCTGCAAAATATGTGTCGGTATTAGTTATTAAATTACAACCACTACAAAAAAATGCCACTAAAACAAATAAAAAAACAACTGCTTTTTTCATAACTCTCCTTTGCAGTTGTTTAGTTTAGTTTAAAAATTGCACTTGGATAGATGCTTGCAACAGAAATTTTTATGTTTACGCCTTCTATAATTCCCTTTGTTTTAAGATAACTGCAAACTGTATTATATGCAAGACTTTCTGTGTTATTATGTCTTGATAAATGCGACAGCATTATCTGCTTTGTTCCTGTTTTTGCAAGGTATTCCACGGCTTGCGCACATGCAATATTTGACAAGTGCCCATTTTTTCCAAGTATTCGCGCCTTTAATGACGCTGAATAATTTGGGTTGTTTTTTAACATTTGTTCATCGTGATTTGATTCTAAATAAACTAGCGAACTGCCACTTATTTTATTTAAGATTACATTTGTAGTATGTCCCAAATCTGTTATAATACTAATTTTTTTTTGCCCGCACGAAAAAATAAATCCCGTGCAATGAACAGAGTCATGTGGAAGTGTTACATTGTCTATAACTAAATCTTTAATATTAAAAGCAAAATCTCCAAAAGCATACATTTGCGTGGCTGGAAGTTTCTTCATTTTTGCATACACAGCTCCCATACCCTTTTCATGCACATATACTTTTGTTTTATACTTTGATGCAAAAACATCTAATCCTTTAATGTGGTCGCTATGCTCATGTGTGATTAAAATTGCATCAATTTCTTGTGGCTGTACATTTAAAAGTTGAAGTCTTTTGCATGTTTCTGCACACGACAAGCCAATATCTACTAAAATTTTTGTGTTGTCAGTTTCTAAATATGTAAGGTTTCCGTCGCTTCCAGAAGATAAATTACAAACTCGCATTACTGTGCAACGACCTTAACTGTAAATTTTGCATACACACCCTCATAAAGTTTCACCCTTAAATTATAGTTGCCTGCAAATTTTATTGGTTCTTTTAGTTCAATTTTTCTTTTGTCAACTTCTAAGTTAATTGCGTTAAAGCCTTCTGCTATTTCTTTTGATGTTACAGCACCAAAAATTTTACCATTTTTGCCACACTTAATTTTTACTGTAATTTCTTTGCCTTCAATCTGTTTTGCTTTTTCTTGTGCTCTTAAATATTCTTGTTCTTTATGATAGTTTTGAGCAACTTTTTTATTTATATTGTCATTCATATTAGAATTGTTGGCAACAACTGCAAGACCGTTTTTAATTAAATAGTTCTTGCCATAACCATCTGCAACATCTTTTACATCGCCTTTTTTGCCAATATTTTTAACATCTTTTAATAAAATTATTTTCATTATTACTCCTTATAACACAATTTTGTGTACGGTGTGAGAAGCGTTTTAGTAAACAAATTGCAATTTCTCCATCTAGACAAATAATCAGACTGACGTAAAACAAGTGAGGCGAGGCTCGCAAAATGCCCAAAAGCAGGAGTTTAGTTACCTAAATGACTTCGTCGAAATTATCGCTTATGTTAATTTGCTTTCGCAAAGTTTAACTTATCGCTCCATTTCTCCTCTCCCCAAAAAATTCTTTGAACTTTTCGGGGACCCCATATTGCGTTTTGCAGTAAACAAAGCAAGAAAAATTTTGCAAACTTTTTCGTTCACGCCGTTTTTCGACAGTCTGAAATTTGGAAACCAAATTTTGCTTCTCATACTTATTTTAGTTTAAATATATCATATTAGTCAATAATAATAACAAAAATTATTTAAAGGAGAAGTTATGGACATTATTTGCAGAGAGCGAAGTTGCGTATATAACAAAGGTTTTTCTTGCACATCCAAACAAATTTTAATTGGCGATAAAATTAACTGCACATACTATAAAAAAAATGACAACTTAAAAAATATACCCGATACATCAAGGCATATATTTGGCGAAAATCCACCCAAATATCATTCACATCGTGAATCAAAAAAAGGTTGTATACATTGCAGTGCCGACTGTTTGTTTAGAAACGAGCAAACTTGCGAAGCAAATGGAATAACAATAAACTGCATAAAAAACATGCCACTTTGTGCAACATATTTTAAAAAATAAAAAAATCTTGCGATTTAGCAAGATTTTTTACTATTCATTTACAACTTTTTTATTTTCATTTTGTTGTTTGTTTTCTTCATCTCTTATTATTATTGGTTTTTCATTTTCAGTGATTACATTTTCGCCAATTACAATTTTTGTTATTTTAGGGTCATTTGGTGCGTTATACATAAGATCAAGCATATGCTCTTCCATAATTGTTCTAAGTCCCCTTGCACCAGTTTTTAACTCCATAGCTTTTTTTGCAACAGCACTAATTGCCTCTGGTTTTATTTCAAGTTTAATATTTTCAATATCAAACATTTTTTCATATTGTTTTACTATTGCATTTTTTGGCTTTGTCATTATTTCAACAAGTGCTTTTTCATTTAAGTCATTTAGTCCAACAACAACAGGAAGTCTTCCAACAAATTCTGGAATTAAACCATATTTAATTAAGTCATGAGGTTGAAGTTGTTTTATTAGTTTTGTTGCATTTCCGTCAAACTTTTCAACTTTTGCATTAAAGCCTAGTGATGTTTGATTAACTCTGCTTTCAACAACTTTATCAAGTCCCACAAAAGCACCTCCACAAATAAACAAAATGTTTGTTGTGTCTATTTGTAAATTTTCTTGTTGTGGGTGTTTTCTACCACCTTGTGGTGGAACTGATGCAACAGTGCTTTCTAAAATTTTTAAAAGTGCTTGTTGCACACCTTCTCCAGAAACATCACGAGTTATTGAAACATTTTCGCCTTTTTTCGCAATTTTATCTATTTCGTCAACATAAATAATGCCCCTTTCTGCTTTTTTTATGTCGTAATCAGCATTTTGAATTAACTTCAATAATATGTTTTCTACATCTTCACCAACATATCCTGCTTGTGTAAGAGTTGTTGCATCTGCTGTTGCAAAAGGAACTTTTAATATTTTTGCGAGTGTTTTTGCAAGAAGTGTTTTTCCACAACCCGTTGGACCAACCATTAAAATATTAGATTTATCAAGTTCAATAAAATTGGTATCTTTTGACTTGGCTTTTTCTTCGGTGTTGTAGTTGATTCTTTTGTAGTGATTATAAACGGCGACAGACAAAACTTTTTTAGCTTCATCTTGCCCAACAATATATTCGTCAAGTTGTTCTTTTATTTGTTGTGGAGTTGGCAAGTCGATATGTTCATCTGCACTAACTATTGAAGTTTCTTTAATTATGTCTTTGCAAATTTCAACACATTCATCGCAGATATAACAATCGCCTGTTGGATTTGCAATAAGTTTTTTTGCAACTCGTTGCGATTTTCCACAAAAAGAACACACCATTTCTTCGTTATCTTTCATAATCTCTCCTTATTAGTCGTTTCTTTTTACAAAAATTTTATCTACAATTCCATATTCTTGTGCTTCTTGGGCTTCCATATAGTAATCTCTATCGGTATCTTGTTCTATTTTTTCAAGTGGTTGACCCGTTTTCTCGCTTAATATTTTGTTCATTTTTTGCTTTATTTTTATTATTTGTTTTGCCCTAATTTGAATATCACTAGCTTGACCTTGTGCTCCACCAAGTGGTTGATGAATCATAATCTCACTATTTGGAAGTGCAAATCTTTTACCTTTTGTTCCGCTTGCGAGCAAAAATGCACCCATAGATGCTGCAAGTCCAACGCAAATTGTACTAACATCACACTTAATATAGTTCATTGTGTCATATATTGCCATTCCAGCAGTAACTGAACCACCCGGACTATTTATATAAACAGCAATATCCTTATCAGGATTTTTGCCCTCAAGATAAATTAGTTGTGCAACAACACTGTTTGCAACTTCATCGGTAATTTCGCCCGATATAAACACAATTCTATCTTCAAGCAGTCTTGAATATATATCGTATGATCTTTCTCCTTTGCTTGTTTGGTCTACAACCATTGGTATAAGCATATAAAGTATCTCCTTTTTAAAATAAAATTATGCTAATGTATTATTTTCTGTGAGTAGAGTTAGAAGTTTATTCATAAGAATATCATTTTGATAGTAAGCTATATTTCTATCTCCCAAACTCTTTTTATAATCTTCTAAACTCTTGTTATATTTATCGGCTGTTTCTTTAAGTTTTGCATCTAGTTCTTCTTCTGTTACTTCTAGTTTTTCTTTTTTAACTATTGCTTCAAGAACAAGTCTTGTTTTTACAACTTCTTTTGCTTGTTCTCTTCTTTCATCTCTTAGTTGTTCTACTGTCATATTAACTTGTTTTAAGTAATCTTCAAGTTTATAACCTTGATAACTGAGTCTCATTTTAAAATCATCAACAAACATGTCTAGTTGTTTTTCCACCATAACTTGTGGGATTTCAACTTCGCTTGATTTTACAATTGTTTCTATAATATTGTTATCATCTTCTCTTTTAAGTTTTGCTTCTAGATTTTCTTGAAGATGTTTTCTTATATCTTTTTTGTAATCTTCAAGTGTTTCAAATTCTGATACATTTGAAGCAAATTCATCGTCAAGTTCTGGAAGTTGTTTTTCTTCAACTTTGTTTAATGTAACTTTAAATGTTGCATCTTTGCCTTTTAGTTCATCACTAAAATATTCATCAGGGAATTTTACATTAACATCTTTTGTTTCGCCCTTTTTCATTCCAATAACTTGGTCTTCAAAGCCCTCGATAAATGTTTTTGAACCAAGTTTTAAACGATAGTTTTCTGCCTTTCCGCCTTCAAATTCTTTGCCGTTTACATAACCAACAAAATCAATTACTGCATAGTCGCCGTCTTTTGCTTCTCTCTCTACTTCAACATATCTTGCTTGGCGTTCTCTTGCTTGATTTAGTTCTTTTTCAACTTGTTCGTCTGTAACTTCGCCTTTTGCTTTGCTTATTGTCAAACCTTTATATGCACCGAGTTTAACTTCTGGCATACACTCAACTTCTGCAATTATAACTATTCCATTATCATCAAACTTGTCTATTCTGATTTCTGGATTGTCAATTGGTTCGATATCTTTTTCATTCATAAGTGCATTTGAATATTCATGTGAAAACAAATGGTCAATTGCGTCATCATAAAAAACTGTTGAACCGTAATTTTTTTCAATTATTGCTCTTGGCGCTTTGCCTTTTCTAAATCCTTCAATATTAAATTTGTTCTTGTTTTCTTCATAAGCATGGTTTACATAATTTTCCCATTCTTCCTTTGAAGCGCTTATTGTAATTTGGTATTTGTTTTTGTCTAATTTTTTTGCTGTGTACATTTATTAAATTTCTCCTTTTTAAAAAACAACTGATTATATCATATTTATAAAAAATATCAAACAATTTTTAAATTACAAAGTGTAATATATTAGCAAAAACAAAAATATATTAAATGCACCTTAAATAATATAACACTTTAAAAAAATTAAAAACCTTGAATAAATGTCTAAGTTTGTTAGTTTTTATACAATAAAAGCACCATGTTTTTTTGTGCTTATCATTAAATAAAAAAACACCGCTTTGCGATGTTTTAATGGTTTAATATTGCTTTTATTATAATTACCTTAAAATAACTAAAAGAACAACTACAACAGCAGATACGCAATAAGCAACCCACCACCATACATTTCTCTTATTTTTGATATAATAAAATGCATATACCAATGTAACTATGTATGCAATACATTCACCAACCATTTGGATAGCATTAACTGCTGATGCACTAACACCAAAAACACCCAAAAGTTTTGCAAGTAATAATGCAAATGCAACAAGGCACAAACCAATGAATGCAAGCATGTTCATAAAACGCTTCATCTTTCTCTCCTTTTACTTTGTATATTATATTGCATAAATATTATATTTGCAACTATTTTTTTTGATTATCTAATTTATTTAAAACTTTTTGAAAATAATCTGGAAGTGGGCAAGTAAAGGACAATCTTTCATTAGTTGTTGGTTGAGTGAATTCAATTTTATATGCATGCAAAAGTTGTCCATTCAATTTAAATTTGCATTTATTACCATAAACATCATCACCAACAATGCTATGTCCAATATATTTAGCATGTATCCTTATTTGATGTGTTCTTCCCGTTTGTAACACAAACTCAACAAGTGTATATTCGCCATATCTTTTTAACACTTTATAATTTGTTATTGCTATTTTGCCTTCATCTTTACCACAAACAGCCATTTGTTTTCTATCTTTTTTGCTTCTTGCTATATTGGTTATAATTTCCCCTTCGTCATCTTTAAAATTGCCATTGCATAGAGCAATATAGTGTCTATGGCAAGATTTTGTTTCAATTTGTTTTGCTAAACTAACATGAGCCTTGTCATTTTTTGCAACAATTAAAAGCCCCGAAGTGTTTTTGTCAAGTCTATGAACAATGCCCGGCCTAATAACTCCGTTTATTCCACTTAAATTTTTTAAATGAAACAGAAGAGCATTAACAAGTGTTCCATTTTCATTGCCGTTTGCCGGATGAACAACAAGACCTTGAGGTTTGTTGATAACCGCCAAATCATCATCTTCATAAACAATGTCTATGTCTATATTTTCTGGTGTTACATCTAATGATTTTACCTCATAATCTAGAATACAAATGTCATCATCAAGTTTTAATTTAGTTCCACTTTTTACTTTTTTATCATTTAACAAAACATGACCATTTTCTATCATATTTTTTATATGTGAACGAGTAAATTCACTAAAAAAGGTAGACAAAAAAACATCTAATCTTTGCCCAACATTTTTTAAATCAACTTTTAAATGTTTTTTATCCATTTACTCTCCCTTTGTTTTTTTAGATTTAAAAAGGTCATCAAAAAATATTAAATATACAATAAATAAAATTACTCCAACAATTAAGCATGCATCTGCAATGTTAAAATTAAAACTGAAAAAGCTAAATTTAATAAAATCTCTAACATATCCCAAAAAAATTCTATCAATTAAATTTCCAATTGCACCACCCAAAATTAAACCATATGAAACACTATACAAAATTGTTTTTTTTGTTTTAAAAAAATTATATACAAGCAAAATTAAAATCATAACACAAGACACAACAATAAGCATGACTGTCTGCCCTGAAAAAATACCATAAGCAGCCCCCGTGTTATGTGTTGATGAAAACCAAAAAAAACCTTTGATA
>CALWEY010000034.1 GCA_944377435.1 uncultured Clostridia bacterium
CTTGCTCTGGATCTACCTGTTCTATAATATTATTTTCTTTTAATAAATTTGCATATTCTGGACGAATATCCATTAGTGAGGCAATAGATTTTCTCGATTTCCCAACTGCATAAGATTGAAACCATTCACCTACTTGATAAAATAACAAAACAGCAACTGCCTCTGGAAACTCTTTAATACATAATGCCCCTATTGTTGCAATACACATTAAAAAGTTTTCATCAAATATTTGACCTCTAATTATGTTTTTTATTGCCTTAAATAAAACATCATAACCTATTATAAAATAGATTATCAAATATAAGCCAAGTGGCAACAACCAATTGATTTGATTATTTTTAATAATAGAGTCTAATCCTAACGCCAAATCAACAGAAAAAACGGCACAAAATAGCACCAAAGAAATTATTATTCTAATTAAATTTTTCTTTAATTTTTTACTCATAAATTTATCCTTTAATAGTACAGTCCGGCTCAATTTTCTTGCATACTTTTATAATTTCTGCATATTTTTGTTCAAGATTTATATTTTCATCAAATTCAACTGACATTTTTGATGACATAAAAGAGACATCTACATTTTTTATTCCGTTTATTTTATTAACTCCATCTTCTATTTTTTGCGCACATACTGGACAATCCAAATTTTCTAACCTATAAATTTTTTTCATATTTACTTCCTTTTATCTTCATCGATTAAATGATTGTTTAATCGTTTCGTTTATAGTATAATTAAAACAAAAGAAATTTGATAACTATTTTAGTTTTAAATTTCCATTAAGGATATTTTTGTTTCTAAAAAGGAGAATGCCATGGAATTACCACACTCACACAATAATATAAAAACAGAAAATAAAATTAATCAAAGTATTGAAAATGAAAATTTTTCAAAAGTAGCAGATATTTATAAATTACTTAGTGATAAAAAAAGGCTTCAACTATTTTGGATATTGTGCCACAAAGAAGAATGCGTAATCAATCTTGCAAACATGCTAAAAATGTCCAGTCCTGCAATTTATCATCACTTAAAAGAACTAAAAAAGAGTGGGCTCATATCTTCCAAAAAAGTTGGAAAAGAAACTTTATACTCTGCTTGCAATATAGAAATGGTAAAAAATTTACATTTTTCAATTGAAAACACACTAAAACTTTCTTGTCCTTCTTTAGAAAAAATGGAATGTACTTTTTTAAATGGAAATAGCACAGACTTAATAGAGCAAGTTCATAAATATATTTGTTCTCACCTTTTTGAGCATCTAACAATTGAATCTCTTGCAAATAAATTTTATATTAATCAAACAACTTTAAAACAAAATTTTAATAAAAGATTTAAAATGTCAATCGGACAACATATAATAGAACATAAAATGGCAAAAGCGTCTGAACTTTTAATTGAATCACAAAATTCTATTAAAGAAATATCAAAACTTATTGGATATTCAAATCAGAGTAAATTTTCAACATCTTTTTTCAAAATTTATAATATAATGCCTTTAGAATATAGAAAAAAATATAAAACAAATATACAAGATTAATATTAAAACTTCGTTTTTATAGTTAGGTTTCAATTATTAATAATATCTTCTATTAAATATATTTATTTTATATTTTAATTTTTATAATATTTGTATAATTTTTAAAAATCACTTTAATTTATAGCCTGCATTTTCTATTGCAGATTTTATCAAATTTTTATCAATTGTTGTAGTTGAGAAGATTGTAACTTTTCCACTTTCAACATCTACATTAACATTTTTTATGCCTTTTATCTTTTTAATCCAATCAGTTACCCTGTTTGCACAGTGCTCACAGTGCATACCTTCTACAAAAATCTCATTTTGCATAATATTTTTTTTAAACATTTTCATTCTCTCCTTTTAATTTCGATAGTTGCAATCTTAATGCGTTAAATACAACTGTTAAACTACTTAAGACCATTGCGATTCCTGCAATCATTGGATTTATTGCTACTCCAAGTGGTCTAAAAATTCCCATTGCAATTGGTATCATAAAGCAATTGTAAAAGAATGCCCAAAACAAATTTTCTTTTATATTTTTTATTGTTTTTTTGCTAATAGTAAATAAATCTGATATTTTTGAAATGTTGTCATTTACCAATATTACATCTGCCGAATTCATTGCAATATCTGTGCCATTTGAAACACTCACGCCAATATCTGCACTTGCAAGAGCTGGACTGTCATTTATTCCATCTCCTACCATCATAACAACTTTTTTTTCATTTTTTAATTTTTTTATAAATTTTGCTTTTTCGCTGGGCATAACATTGGCAACAACATTATTTAAGTTAAGTTGATTTGCAAAAGTTTTTGCAGTAATTTCGTTATCGCCTGTAAGCATAAATACTTCAATACCGTTATTTTGCAATTTTTTAACTATATCTTTTGCATTTTCTTTAAGTATATCGTTAATTCCAAATAGACAAACAATTTTCCCATCTATTGCCATAAAAACTATGCTATTGCCTTCACTTGCCAGTTTTTTTTCTTCGTTTTTTAAAGTATTTTTAATATTGTAAAGTTTTAATATTTTTGAATTTCCCAAAACTATTTTTTTGTTATCAACTTTCCCCTCAAGTCCAAGACCATCTAAATTTTTAAAGTTTTCAACATCTAAAAGTGAAATATTTTTTTCTTTTAATTTTTTTTTAAAAGCCGTACTGATTGGGTGATTTGACTTACTTTCCACAGAACAAGCTATTTGCAAAAGTTTTTCATCAGTAAAATTGCTACTTTTTATCATTTTAGATATTTTTAATTTTCCATAAGTTAATGTTCCCGTTTTATCAAACACAACAACATTTGTTTTATTTGCAATTTCCAAAGTTTCGCTTTTTTTGACTAATATACCATTTTTTGCACACATTCCTTCACTAACAACTATTGCAAGTGGTGTCGCAAGACCAAGTGAACAAGGACATGCAACAACAAGCACCGTTACAAAAGTTGAAAGTGCAATATTTATACTTTGACCAATGCACACATATACAACAAATGTCAAAACTGCAATGAGCATTACAACAGGGACAAAAAAGCCACTAACCTTGTCTGCTATTTTAGCAATAGGCATTTTGGTGTTTGTTGCTTCAACTACTAGTCTTACAATTTCAGACACAGTTGAATCCTTTCCTATTTTTTCAGCACGATACTCAATTATTCCTTCAAGGTTTAAACTTCCAGCAATAACTCTAGCGTTTTTTTGTTTACCTACTGGTTTACTCTCTCCTGTTATAAATGATTCATCAATGTGTGCAGAGCCTTCCACAACTATGCCATCAACAGCAATTTTTTCACCAGCACGACATATAACTATATCTCCTTTCTTTATTTCATCAATAGAAACTTGTTTTTCCTTTCCGTCTTTTTTTATAAAAGCAAAATTTGGCGTTATTTGAACAAGCTCGCTTATTGCCTTTTTTGTTTTGTTTTTGCTTGCCCTATCAACAAAGCGTCCAAGTTTAATGAAAAACACAATAACGCAACAACTTTCAAAATATAAACTATGCACAAATTCAATATGCCCCATGGTAACCATAACATACGCATAAATTGAATATACTAAACTAGCAAAAACTCCCAAAGTTACCAAAGTGTCCATGTTTGGAGCTCGATGAAATAAAGTTTTTGTTCCATTTTTGAATATGTCAAAACCGTACACAAGATATGGTAAAGTTAAACAAAGCAATATGGTTGCAAAAACTATACTATTTTTGTTCATATCCATAAATTCAAAAACAGGCAAACCAAACATAGTGCCCATTGAAACATAAAGCAAAACTACTAACAGCACACCAAAGAAAATAAGCCAACTTTTTTGCTTTTTGACTTTTTTTGTTTCATCAGTCATTTTATATAGACCTGTACTTTTGTACCCAACTTCTTTTATAAAATTTTCTATTTGTTTTAATGAAAGTATATTTTGATCATATTCAACGGTTGCATTTGCCATAACTAAATTTACGCTGACATAAGTTATGCCATCTTGTTTATTTAAGTATTTTTCAATTGCACTAGAACACGCTGCACAACTCATACCTTCAATTCCAAGCACAATTTTTTTCATCATTGAAATCTCCTAAATAAGTTTGTTATCTCATTTATAACATCTTCATTGCCTAACTTAATCTCTTTCACTACACATGATTTCATATGCTTGTAAATCATAACATTTGCAAGACTTTTTATAGATTTGTTTACAGCAGAAAGCTGAATTAAAATATCATCACAATAAATATTATCTTCTACCATCTTTTTTATTCCTTCAATTTGTCCTGCTATCCTATTAAGTCTATTTATCAAAAGTTTTTTATCTTCTGGCGTTCTAACTGTAATTTTTTTCATACTATCCTCTATGTTATTATATACCCATAGGGGTATAATATGTCAATATTTTTAATACAAATGCATAAAAATATAATAATAAAAATAATAATATACAAAATTAAATTGTTATTTGTAATTTTAAATCAAAAAATAAACTTTTTTTTATAAATGATTATTATAAGTTATCACTATTTATTTCTTCAAATGATACCATTTAATTGTTAAATTTTACTTATTATAAAAAAATATTTTTATATTGAAAATTCTGTGTACAATGAGTAATATATAAATAAAATTTTTACAACACAATTTTTTGATTAAAAAGATTAGTTTTTTGGTGTTTATTGTCTAATCGCAACAAATTGTGATATTTGTTAAAATTTATTTTATAATGTTTGTTTATTTATTTTTAATTTTATCTACCTTTTATTATAATTATTTTGTTAGGAGGTTTTATGAGAAAACAAATTAAAACTACAGAAGCAATTTTTCCAATGCCTGTGCTAATGATTGCAACATACAATGACGATGGTTCAGTAAATGTTATGAACGCTGCTTGGGGAACTATGCTTGAACGCAATCAAGTTATACTAAATTTAACCGAAACACACAAAACAGTTCAAAATATTAAAAAGAGAAAAGCATTTACTGTAAGCATCGCTGATAGTGAACATGTTTTACAAGCGGATTATTTTGGAGTTGTTTCTGGAAACAATGTTAAAGACAAACTTGCCAACAGTGGACTGACTGCAACAAAATCAACACTTGTTGATGCTCCAATAATAAATGAATTTCCAATATGTATGGAATGTGAATTTTTAACCTATCAAGGTGGCGAATTTGGTTGTGGAGTTATTGGAAAAGTCGTAAATGTTACAGCCGATGAAAAAGTATTTACGAATAATAAATTAGATATTTCACTTATTAAAGCTATAGCATTCGATCCTTACACACATGGCTATTATGAAGTTACAAAACGAGTTGGCGAAGCATTTAGAGATGGCTTAAAACTAAAAAATAATTAAAAAAGTTTCCATTGATGGAAACTTTTTTATTATAATTTTATTTTTATTTGTATATGTCAAATTTAACTCATGACAATAAAGCAAATGGTATAATAAAAAAAATTCAAAGCACAAAACTTTGAATTTTTTTTGTTTATTCTTGACTATCGTATAGCCCAATCATAGCACCCATACCAAGGAAAGTGTAAATGTTTATATAATCTCCATCTGCATAAGATTTTCCTTGTAAAATTGAACTATCTTGATTTGTTGTACCAAATCCACTATTTATATATCCACCATTTCCATTACTTTCTAAATAGTTAACTCCATTTGACATTGCCTTATTTATTAAGCTATCTCCTTTGTCCATATCTAAGCCATATGTTACTGTTGTGTCTCCTGCGTAATATCTATTATAATCGTCTTCTGTATTAAACACACGAACATATCCTTTAATTCTTGTAGATGTTAATCCTTGTGTATCCCCACTTTTCATTGCACAAATTAAATTTAATTGTCCAACAGGTTTTCCGTTTTCATCTGCATAACCTGCAAAAATAGTTTTACCTGTGTCTGGCAAACCTGCAGTACCGTCATATAACATTTCTGCCTGAGTTAATTGTCCAACTATTTCTGTTGCTCCATAAACAGTAAACCAAGGTTCTTTGCCTGTAACTTTTGATTCTATTGTGCTGTTTATGATATCAATTCTACTTGGATTTCCTGTTTCAGGATTATTGCTCTTCATTTTGCTATGGTCACTTATTATTGCTGGACCACCTGCATTTTTAAATTCACTGTTTTTAATAACTAAGTGTTCAGCTCCCCAAGAATAGAACAAACATTGATAAGAATTGTAGCCTTTGCAACTATCAATAACATATTCTCCATCATATTCGTTGGTTGCATCACCTAATTGCATAAAATATCCAATATAGAAGTTATGCATAACTGTGTTGTAAGCAGTAAAGTTAACTTCTGTGTTTTTCATAAGTAATATTGCACCTGAGTTAAGTGGGTCAGCGTTTAATTCACCATTACCAATAAAGTATAAGTTTTTCCAATTTACTTGTGTTGGTGATGCAATTTTGCTTGAACTGTTGTTTGTTGTATAAAAAACAGTTAAGTGTGCAGTCATATATTCTGAATTGTCTCCAACTTGAACAACATTTACTCCATCTTTATCTTCTGCAATCATTTTTGGGAAAGAACTTAAATTAACCGAGAAATAATTTCCATAGAAATTAAATTCTTCACCGTTTTTGATTGTTCTATGATAAATTCCTGTTCCACTATCATCAATTGGTGTTCCTTCAAGTGTTAAATCTGTTTTTGCTTGAACTGTTGCATAGTTTGGAGTATCTTTTGTCCAGAATAAGTCTTGACGAACATCGTCTTTTGTAACTAAAATATCGTTTTGCAAAACTATACCATTTACATTAACATCTGTAAGTCCAAGTTCGGCTTTTATTTCTGCCCAACCATCTTTAAAGTTGTCATAAACAGAAAGTTCTTTTGCTGTGTAAACATTATATGCATCAACAACAACAAGGTTTGTTGTAAATTTTGTTGCATTTTCTTCATAACCTTCATCAGCATTTGCTGCTTTAACTGTTACTCTAAATTCTTTACCTATTGCTTGTTCGGTAAAATCTAGTGTTGTGTTTTCTGTATCTATTGTAACCATATTAGTTAAATCATCGCCAGATAATGTTGTATATGTACCATCAAAATTTTTTAACTCAACTGTTACAATTGTTCTAACTTTTTCAAGATTTGAAACAAGTTCACCTTTTGGATCAATTCCACTTGCATTTATTCTAAAATTAAAAGCGTTGTCATCTCCAACATATAGTGGTTGATTTCCGTCCATAAATTGTTCTTGTTCGTTTGGTTGAGTGGCTCTATTTGAATTATAATCTGTTAATAATTGACTTTCAAGTGATATAATAGAGTTTACATCTGCCTCAGTTGCAACAACTGATATTGTTACATCAAAAGAATAATCGTTATATGTTATTTTTAAAGTAACATTTCCAACATTAGATGTGTCAACTGTTCCAAACGTCAATTCGCTTGCTGGCACTTCTTTAACTTTGCCGTTTTGGTATGTAATAACGGCAACAACGTTAGAAGTATCCAAAGTTTCGCCCTTAATGATGGTGGTTTCAAGAGTTCCACTTTTAACAATTGCCGATTTTATTTTATCTGCGTTTCCACAAGCAGTAAGTGCAAGCACACTTAAAAGCATAAAACTTAAAACGAGCAATGTTTTTTGTACTTTTTTCATTTTCTTCTCCTTTTTTTATTTTATATATAAGTGGTTTCCCACATTATACCATTTTAATAAGCCCACACAATTACATCTGTGTAAACTTTACTACCATCGGTAGCCATTATTCTTATATTTAGCATAACCTTTCCAGTAAATAAAATTAGTCCCAATTCTTTGCCATTTTCATCTTTTATAAATTTTGCATTTGTAAGTGATGTGTTATAAACAAATTTTACATCTTTATTGCTTGCATCATCAGGCAAAGTTCTCCACGACAACTGAACCATTGTACCTGTTAGGGTTTCTTCGTTACCCGGTTCTGTATATTTTATTTTAATTATCTTTTTCCCATCTATATCTGTTGTAACTGATGTTTTTTCGTCAGTTTCATTTAAACACATAATTTGTGTAACAGGTATTACTTCGTTGTAAACAACTGATTTAAGTCCAAAAATGGAGATTATAACAATTGATGCAACATAAATAATACCAATCATTATCATTGTTGTCTTTTTCATTGCTTCTCCTTATAATAGACTTTTATTTTGTTTACATACAGCCAAATTCGTCCAATGCAGAACAGTGTTGCAATAAACAAAATTTTATACCAAACACTATACTGATTTTCTGTAATAAAAAAGTATGTTACAAAAGCAATTAGTGCTGAAATTAAAAACGACAAAATTGACGATTTAATTTCGTTTGGATTGTTTGTGTGCGTTCCTGTTGTTTGATATTGTGCTGTTTGTGGGTTCATTATATCAAGTTCAGCGCTCCACAACAAGTGTCCAACATATGTAAGTTCCAATGTTAAAAATATCAAAATTGATTGCCAAACCGAATAATTAACAAAACTTGTAAAAATAAAGGTTGAAACCAAAATTGATATACTAACCAAAACCAAATTTACAACAAGTTTAGAAAATAATGTTTGCACATTTTTTTGTGGCACAGTTTTAAGTAGATAACTAGACGCACCGTCTTCGCTGTATATATGAGCCATTTCAATATTTGAAGACAATGCAATAATAAGTATCATCAAAATGTTAAAAGCCACCGACATAAATGCACCCGTAAGTCTTGTATCCATTGCCGAATATATTTTATTTAACAAAAATATAGCAAGTGGCATACCTATAACAACTGCAATTAAACTGTATAGTTTTGCCGGAGTCCTTAAATTTAATAGCAAATCTTTTTTAATTGACGACCAAAAGAACGAAGTCTTGTAATTTTTGTAATTTTTTACAATTTTAACCTTTTTATATTCAAAAGGACTGCTTGCCATTTTAAAAAATAAAGGTCTAACAAGTAAATATGTTATTGTTAAAACTATTGCAATAAAAGCAACAACTCCAAGTGTGATTAAAAATTGTTTTAAACTGAAAATTATATTTGAAACTCCATATCTTTCGCCTATTGCACTAATTGCCAACCAACCAAAAGGAGTAAAAATCAAATTAAATTTATTTAAAAAGTTTTGAATTTGCCAAAATGTTGTGCCCCATGTTCCAATAAGGTCAAAGTTTTCTGGAATTGCATTTATTAAAAATACCAAGCCTGTAACAATACCTGCAATAAACACAACAAGCAAAATTGCTTGCAAAACTTTGTATTGTTTTAAAAATATAGATACAAACATAAGTGGTATAGAAAAAAGTGCTCCCAATGCAACAGGTACTAGCGTTATCACAAAATATATCAAAACAATCCAAATATAATAATAAATAGGAATTTGATTTATAAGTGAATATGCAATAAATAGTGGCAAAATATAGTAGACATTTCTTATTAACTCATATAAATAATAAACAACAAGTTTTGAAGTAAACACTGCCGACCTACTTGCTGGCAAGGTTAAAAGTAGTTGATTATCCTTTGAAAAATATAAATTTTTCATAAGACCAAATGTACAAACAATAATGGATAAAATAATCATTAGTGTGAACACTAAAGCAAAAAAGTTTTGTGGTATTCCCGGCAAAATAGAAACCAATCTAAGATATGATAAAATATAAAAACCAAAATATATTAAAGTAGTAATTATTGCAAATTTTAAAATAGACAATACCACTTTAAATATT
>CALWEY010000035.1 GCA_944377435.1 uncultured Clostridia bacterium
AAATTTTTCTCTCATTTTAGAATTAAAATCTCTTTTACCAACAGGCAAATTAAATTTACCTTTACTATTGAATCTAATTTGATTGTTAAAACAATAACAAATCAACACATATAATGCTACATAATAGCCATAATCTAATACGAATTTATTATTGAAATCATCTCTTAATTTCAAATATCCTTCTAAATTATATGGACCTAAACCATCTTTACTATTGCAAGAATATTGTTCATATCCATATAAATCGCTTCTTGATAAGTTATATTTATCGATTATTTGATTTATCATAGAAATAGTTGATGATTTATCTAGATTTTTAAATGTATTAAGCATATACATTAATTTTTCATTATTATCATTGAAAATAACTTTTTGACAATCTACATTAATACCGACATTACAACCACCACAAAATAAGTCAACAAATGTGTTTATATTCTTAGGAAATAGTGGAAGAATTTGATTTAATAATTTATATTTTCCACCAGTGTAATTTAATGGTGACTGTATTATTTTCTTTTTGTCTGTTTCATTGTTACAAATACACAAGAACAATCTTTCTTCATTATCATTAATTGATGTTTTCCCAGTAGTGAAAGCTTTGTATTTTTCACTAAACACCTTCACTTCACCTTTATTTTTTAAAATCCTTAATATATCATCATCTGAGATTTTAGAATTAGACCTATCATTTCCTTTGTTTGCCATATTATTGTAAGACAACAAAATATATTTTGCTTTTATATTTCTTATCAAATCTTCAAAAGCATTAACTGCTGAATTTGTACAATATTCACTTTTCAGTTTACTCCTATCCATTTTTCTTGCCACGCCTTCAACTTTTGGCTTTTCCCATAAAGCAACATTTTCTAAAAGATGATAAGCATCACAATATTGTCTAGAATTATATGGTGGGTCAATATATACTAAATCTGCTTCAATCGTTTTAACTAATTCATTAGCATCTTGTTTATAAAAAATATTCTTGGGATTGTTTTCATTAGAGATTTCTAGCATATATAATTCCAATTTTTTTTCAAATTTTGAATTTCTTATATATGCGTCATAATGACCGCAGGTATTAGCAACTCTATCCATAGCATATAACAAAGCTGTTATAAGTACTGATTTTTCTCTTTTGTTAATATAGCCATCATCATAAAGAGTGTTTATATTTTCTCTTATATAACCAATTTTTTTACAATCACTCTCACAGAAAAAAGTATTAGAAAAATTTTCAGACATATAGTTATTTTCTGTCACACTCATATCATTGTAATTTTTTATTAAACTATATACTTTAACTTTATCAACATATTCAGAACCAAACCAAGCGTCATAAGTAATATAATTTGAATAAAGCAAATCATTCAAAATTAATTTTTTATCTTTAAACAAAGAACAAACCACTCCTGTTCCTGCAAAAACATCGGCAACAGTATTAATATTTTTGCATTCTTGCTTTACAATTTTATCTATAAATGGCAATAACTTAAATTTATTTCCAAGATACCTTCGATTCTGTATTGAAAGAGTTTTTATCTTTGGAATTTGTTCCGTTTTAGGTTTAGACAAAAAAGACAATTGCTCTTTAATTTCTGCAATTGTTTCTTCATTAAAAGCATATCTTCCATTACTTTCACTTTGTTGTAAATTTAAAGTATCTTTTAAGTGATTATATAACGAAGATTTGCTAATGCCAATTTCTTTTGCTAGCTGAGCAACTGTCATAATTACCTCCAATGCATCTTTTTTCTTAATTCTTGGACAATTATACCATATTTATATGCAAAAAACAACAATAATGCACGATAATTGCGACATTTTTGGATGCTAAATTTATATTTCAATTGAAAATAATTCAAATTATTTATAATAAGAGCAAGTATTCATCTAAACAATATTATAGCAAAGCAACATTTATAAAAGTTTTCTTTTTCCGTCTTGCATATTGCATTGCTTTATATACCCCGCTGTTTTCAGTGTTATTCACATAGAAAATTATAAAATCGCTTTGTTCAATCATGTCTAGGTTACGAAAATAAATTCTTTGGTAAAAACCAGTGTATTTCATATCAAGATAAATAAATTCTTCATAATCTTCTTTTGTTAGCCATTTTGGTCTTTTATGCGGTCTATCAACAAATTTATAATCTTCGCAAACATACATTCTCTTAATAAAAGAATATTTGTTTTTTAATTCTGTTACAATTTCGTGACACAAATCATCAAACTTGCCAAATCCACCAAAAAAGAATATTCCAAAATTTTCTTTGGTTATTAAACTTTCTATTACATCTCTTAACTTATTTTTTAATTCTTCCGTTATACAGATTTCTCTATGACCGAAAAACGAACAAACTTTATACATACACCACCCAAGTAGGTAAACCTACATAATTAGTATAAACATTTATATCGATTTTTCAAAATGTTTAGGTAGGTATAACAACATATATTCAAAATGAATTTATTTTAAACTATAGGTAATTATAAATACATATTTATAAATACATAGGAGTCGCTTATGAATATATGTAAAGCTGTTGGATTAAGAATTTCAAAATTGCTTATAGAAAAGAGTATGACACTTTATCGTTTAGAACAAAAATCTGGCATACTTCATGGCACTATGATGTGTATAATGAATGAAAGGAATAAAAATGTTACATTAAAAACAATAATGCAACTTGCTCGTGGTTTTGATATGACTTTACTTGAATTTTTAGATGATAAATTATTTACAGAAGAAAATATTGATTTAGATTAAAAATAGAATTAAAAAACATCAGCAAGAGCTAATTAAAATAAAACATAATTTTGCCGATATGAGGAAATTGTCTTAATGATTTAAAAAAAGGAATCAAAATTAATGATGCCCTGATTTTTTTAAAGTTTTTATAACAATCTTATCATTTAAATAATTAAATTTTCTTTATTAACCATGCACTATAAAATAAAAAGTCTAGTTCTTCAATGTAAAATTTTAATAAACTTTTGTAATTTTTTGATACTGCGACTACTTGTATATTTGCAAAACCTTGTTTTTTTACATAATCTTCAATATGGTTCATAAGTTTTTTACCATAACCTTTATTCCTGTAAGGTGGGCTTATGTATATTTCATCAATGTAAAAAGATTTTTCGCCTTTTTTCAAATAAGTTTTATCTTTTTTAACAATTTCATAACTACCAAAAGCATATCCAATTACTATTTTATTTTCCTCAACAATAAACACAACTTTGTTTTTAACATCTTCTAAAGTATCTAAACAAATACCGTTACAACAATTTTCTGTCAAAAACTCTTGTTGCAAAAATAAAACATTATTTAATTCATCTTTTTTACATAATCTAATTTTCATATAACACCTTAACCTAATATACTCATTATATCATTAATAAATAAAAAATAAAAGCAACTTTGACATTAATATGTTGATTCCATATATTTATTGGCAAAATTATAAATATGTGCCAATTTTTAATAAATTAAAGAATTATCTTAATAATAAATGGTTAATGAAAAGCAAACAGTTTTATACAGTTTTAGATAGTTTTAAATAGTAAAAAATATATTAAATTTATATTCGTAGGTGTATGTAGGTGTACAAGTTTTAAAATTTTTTGCACCTATTACAAAAAATACTAGCGTTTTTGCTAGTATTTATAAGGGTTTTATTAGCATAGAGCACAAGTTTTTGTTAAAATCTTTTTAAATTGGTGAAATCAATAAAAGCCGAAGTGTTGAATTATTTTGGTTGCGTTTTGCCATAGAAATTTCGCCAGGCATCAACATTTTTATCCAAAGAATTTTTCCCACATAGACACAAAAAATTGCAAGCGCACTGTTGCAGTCAAAATTATATATATGTTTGTATTATAAATATCCTTATTCTTCCTCAATTTGTTTCTAATTTTTTTACAATGCTTTACTCTTTTGACTTATAAAAACAGATAATTTTCTTTATCAAAAAAAGCACCACATTGGGTGCTTTCGTTATGCTTTTCTTGTCAAATTGCTTTGTCCAAATTTTATGATCCTGAGCTTTTGTATTTACGCAAACTCAAATTAAAGAATATTATGCAAGGGATGACAAATAACATTCCAAAAAATGGTGCTGTTGCGCACAACCATGCAGGAATTGTTCCAATCTCTAAGATGTATGATAGTGGCAAGTAATTGAAACATGCAATAGGAATGATATAGGTAAATATTGTTGTTAACCATTTGGCATATATATTGATTGGATAATAAGCAAGTTCTTTGCTACCATTTGTGATTATATTCAAAAATTCCAAATTTTCAATAGTGTATATGCTGATACCCGCACTTAAAACAAACAGTCCAAATATGACAAATATCCCACACACATATGTCGCAATCAAAACAATCACTTTTAAGGCCGTCCATTCAATGTCCACATTCAAAAACGCAATAATACTGATGACAATACCAAGCACCACCCTACCAAGTTTTGAAAATTCTATTTTAGAACCAAATATTTGATAATGGATATTGACAGGCCTGATCAAAAATCTGTCAAGTTCTCCTGATTGAATAAGTTTTGGGAATTCATCATATCCTCTTGCAAAACACTCTGTAAGAGAATAAACCGTGTAGACAATTCCCATCATAATAAGTGATTGATAAAATGTCCAACCAGCAACTGAGTCAAACTGTTTGAACAGCAGATAAACTGCCAGCACTTCACTGATATTTATAAGCACTTGATTAAACGATATAAACATCATATTGTAACGATACTGAAAAGAAGATTTCAAATGCATTTTCAAATAATTTGCATACAGCATACTAACCTCCTTGAATGACAGTTTTTCTCAAAGCAGAATTTATTAGTGCCCGCCCCAACAACATCAAAACAACCAACCATGCAAGACCAATTGCAATATATATGAGGCCATCTGTTATTCCAACATTTCCTATATATATCCTAAATGGCAAATCTGAAATAAATCTAAATGGCAAATAGTTTATTACATTTTGCACACCTTGTGGAAACAAAGGTAAAGGTATTATGAGCCCAGCAAACAGATTGGATATAGAAGACACAATGCCAATAGACCCTTTGTCAGACAGTGTCTTAAAAGTCAAAAAGACTGCGAACATAGAAATTGCGTTGCTAATAAACAACCCCAAGATCAAACTCACAATAAACAATAAAAATGCAACAAAACTGACTGGTCCATGCATTCTTAAATTTGCGGGAAGCAAAAATGCGATGATTATAATTGGTGCAAATCTAAGTAAGGTCGATGCTAATTTTTGTCCAACACCTTCTACATACCATTGATTGTATATGTCAATTGGTCGAATAAATTTGTAGCAAACATTGCCATTTGTTATTTCTTTTCCAATTCTTTTTCCCATGACAATGTATCTCATGGCAAAAAATGCTTGTCCAAGCCAAATGTATGATATCATTTGCGAAATTGTGAAACCATTTACCGCGTCTTGTTGCATAAAAGCTGTATACAAATATATCTGCAAAATTCCCCAAAAAAATTGTGTAGCTATGCCTGAGATGGCTTTCGCTCTATATTGCAGTTCTCCCTTGAACTCCATTTTAAAAATACCAAAATATGATTTTCCCATAACCACCTCTACAATTTATACTCTTTATAGAGCCTTGCTAGAATCTCATCAACATTGAGATTGTTAACTTGAAAATCTATGATTTCATATTTTTGAGATATTTTATTTACAAAATTTTTGGTATGGAATTCTGTTGTAGGCAAATTTTTGAGAGTTGCAAATTTTTTGTTATGTGATACAACTTCATAACCTTCTAATTCAATTGTGTCATATTCTTTTGCAAATTCTATTTCAATTGTCTTAATAGATGAATATTTGTTTTTGATACTATCAAAATTTCCTTGATACAATATTTGACCTTTTCCAATCAAAATGATTTTATTTGTCAAGGCTTCAATATCACTCATATCATGCGTGGTGAGTATGATTGTCGTATGCCATTGTTGATTTATGTATTTGATAAAATCTCTTACAGCCAATTTTGTTACAGCATCAAGTCCGATTGTAGGCTCATCAAGGAACAAAATTTTTGGTCGGTGCAACAATGCTCCGGCTAGTTCACATTTCATTTTTTGTCCAAGCGACAATTGCCTCAGAGGTCGCCCAAGCAACTCTTCAAGATTTAATGCCTTATTCAAAACCTCAAGGGTTTGCTTGAATTCGTCATCAGGTATTTTATATATGTCTTTTAATAGGTCAAAACTATCAATAATTGGGACATCCCACCACAGTTGACTTCTCTGACCAAAAACAACACCAATGTTTTTGACAAATTTTTTTCTGTTTTTCCATGGAACTAGTCCATCAATGATACATGTTCCAGATGATGGGGTAAGGATTCCGCTCATTATCTTTATTGTGGTGCTTTTTCCTGCTCCGTTTGGACCAATGTATCCGACAATGTCTCCTTCATCTATCGAAAAAGTAACATCTTTTAGGGCTTGTATAATCTTGTGCTTTCGCATGAAAAAATTCTTAAACATGCTAAACCGCCCTTTGTTCCTTTCTGGAACTTTAAAATTTTTGCAAATGTCTGTAAACTCTATGATTCTTGCCATTTCATATCCTCCCTTGTTAAATAGATTAAAAAAAAAACAAGTAGAAAGTTAAACAGTATTTTAATGCAAAATATTTAATGCCAAAAGCGTATTTGTTTGTTATAACATACTTTTAAATCTTTGTCAACAAATATATTTAATATATTTAAAATTCTATTTTTCCATAAATATAACTTACAAAACACTCAACGCAAAATAATAAAAATTTTAATAATCCCACAAAATAAAAAAGCCTTGCTAAAATTTTGCAAAGCTTTCAAATTTGCTGCGAAAATATCTCATACACCAAACAATAAAGTTTCTATTATTTATGTTCAAGATTCCAATAATATGGTTGCAATTCATGTAATGGCAAAAACACTAACTTATTGTCTTTGTTGCTAACCGCACATTTTACATCAGGTCCCCAAAAATATAATCTTTCTTGGCAAACTCCACACGGAGTCAAAATCTTGATTTCTTCACACCCATCATCCCTTGCGACACACAATGAATGCGTGATTTTTTTATTGTATTTATGAGCTTCAAGTATCGCACCAGTCTCAGCACATAGATCCACACAAGAATTGAGAGTCTCGTTCCACACACTGATGTAGTATTCTCCAGTGTCCACTCGAACTATTCCAACCCCTCCAGAATGTATTCCATATCTTTGATTCAGAAATGCAACTGCTTTTTCATACATTTCTTCTTCAACTGCTCGTTTATCCATATAATCATACCTCATCATCAGTATATCACATTATAAATAAAAAATAAAACAAAAGAAAAAGAACATTTTATCTCTATCTAAAATTCAAACAAAAGAAACTTTTTAAAATTGACAGCAAATGAAAAAATACTAGCGTTTTTGCTAGTATTTATAAGGGCTTTTATTAGCATAGAGTACAAGCATGTGAAAAAATATATATTATGAAATTATCTTAATTTATATCCTGCATTTTCTATTGCAGATTTAATCAAACTTTCGTCAATTTGTTTGTTTGAAAAACCTTTCCACTTTCGACATCAACATTGACACTTTTTATGCCCTATACTAAATATCTACATAAAATCACACTCTACATCTCAAAATCACTAGATAAATAGCCTTCATCTATGAGTGTTTTAATTCGCATTTCTTCAAGCTTTTTCATATAGTCTTGAAAGCACTTAATTGCTTCGTATTCACACTTTGAATTTAGATACATACAATGTTTAAGTTCTTTCCATAACTTGTCTTTTTGCATTCGTTTTTGAACTACATATTTTGCATTAAGTTTTAATCTTTCAATCTCTTGACATTTTAAACTTTTAGCACTTTCAATTACCAAATTTCCAAGTCTGCGATACAAATCTTTTGTATATTTTTCACTCAAATTTTGTTGTGGTTTGTCCACACCATTACGCTTGCAATAACTATCTACAAGTTTTTGTTTTTCACTAACAAGGTCAT
>CALWEY010000036.1 GCA_944377435.1 uncultured Clostridia bacterium
CATTGATAATAAAAAAATAAATAATGATTCTTAAATAAAAATCTTAAAAAAGAAATAAAAAACAAAAAATTTTTTGTTTTTTATTTTGTTTTTTTATAAATTTATTGCACAATATAAATAAGGAGGAAAAATATGAATATTAAAGTTGTTCAATATGGTGTTGGAAAAATGAGCAAATACACCATGCGTTATGTCATTGAAAAAGGCTGGGAAATTGTTGGAGCTTTTGATATTAACCCAAGTTTGTTTGGAGTTGATATCAACACAGTTATGGAAACAAGTAATCCATATGGTGTAAAGGTACAACCTCACACAGAATTTGAAGCTTTTTTAAAAGAGAATAAACCAAATGTTGTTATTGTTACAACGATGAGTTTATTTAAAGATGTTTATCCTGCACTTGAAATTTGTGCAAAATGTGGAGTTAATGCAATAACAACTTGTGAAGAGGCTTTTTATCCACAAAACAGCAATCCTATTTTATATGATAAATTAGATGCACTTTGCAAACAAACAAATTGTACAATAACTGGAAGCGGTTATCAAGATATATATTGGGGGAATTTAATTGCAAGCATTGCAGGTTCTACACACAATATAACAAAAATCGTTGGAAAGAGTAGTTATAATGTGGAAGATTACGGAATTGCACTTGCCAAAGCACACGGTGCAGGCTTAACACTTGATGAATTTGACAAACAAATTGCATCTAGTGACAAAATAAGCGAAGAAGAGAGACAAAAAATTATAAATTCAGGAGAATTTCTTCCAAGTTATATGTGGAATGTAAATGGTTGGCTTGCAGGAAAGTTAGGACTTCATATCACGCATCAAAAACAAGATTGTGTTCCACAAGTAGCAAAAGAAGATTTGCACAGTGATACTTTAAAAATGGATGTAAAAAAAGGTATGGCAACAGGAATGAGTGCAGTTGTTACATCTCAAACACAAGAAGGTGTTGTTATTGAAAGTCAATGTATTGGAAAAGTTTATTCAAAAGATGAATTTGATTCAAACGAATGGACTATTGAAGGAGAACCAACAACAACAATAGTTGTAAATAAACCACAAACTGTTGAACTAACTTGTGCAACAATTGTTAATAGAATTCCTGATATTATTGAAGCACCAGCAGGTTATCTATCAACAGATAACTTTAACTTACCAACTTACTTTACCAATAAAACAACAGTTAAATAGTTATAATATTATAACTTTATAAAATTGCAATAAATAAGATAAAGTTTAAAAATAGGATTTGCAAAAAGATAATTTGATATAAACACATTCTTGATAACATTATAGAATGTGTTTTTTATTTAAATAAATTATAACCCATTGTTTTAACAACATAAATTGCTCCTTCATTAAAAACATCTATAAGAGCTGACGAATTTACTTGTTCTTGAAGTATTTGTTTAAATCCTTCAAATTCCATTAAAGAAATAATAACAAAACACAAAACACAAACAATCATTACACCTTTTAAAAATCCAAAGCATAGTCCACAAAATCGATCAAACGAACCTAAAATAAAAAAATTTTTTAAAGATATTGATAGTTTCTTTGCTAATATCCTTAATATTCCTTTAATTATGATAGCTAGCACAATAAAGGATATTATATTTACAATAAAATGTGTTACAGTTTGATATAAAGTTTGTTCGTTAATATGCAAAAAGAACTTTATCATAAGAAGAAGTTTGCTATCACTATTTACAAAATTGTTAAGCAAAGAAACATCTTTAACTAATGAACCAATTTTGCTATCAATTTTAAACATTACATTTAACAAATCAACAAAATATGGTAATAGAAGATAAGTAAAATATATTGAGAGAATAAAACACAATATAGAAAATAAAGAAATAAGCATTCCTTTTTTGAAGCCGATGGCAGAAAAAATACATAATAATGAAATTATTATTATATCAATTATCACTCCTTAATTATTACATTCATTTTTATTTTTTATTCAAGTAAAAGCAAAAAAATTTTTATTACTATATAAATACTGTAAAAAGTTGTGTATTTGTTGCCAAAAATGGGATTTAAAAATTCTTGATTTATAAGCATTTTTAAGTATTGTTTTGAGTAATTACTCATGTCTTTTTTGTGCCTTTAAAACTCATTTTTTTATTTATAGTATATATTTTATATTTTTTTAAAAAATTACAACATTATGTTAAAATCTAATTTGCTATCACAAATAAGAAAACAGCAAAAACAAATTTATAATGTTTTTATATATATCAATAAAATTTTAAATAGAGCAACATCAGAAAAAGACATACTAACCGAAATGTTTCATGTGAAACATTCCATTTTGCCAAATATAGGCATTTTTATTATAAAAACGAGGAGTGCTACAAAAATTTAATGTGATTTTGTTATTTTAAATTTGTTACTATTTATTTTTTATAAAATAAACTTAGTTTAAAATGTTTCATGTGAAACATTTTTAAACTCACAATATAAAATGTTGTGCAAATATTACATACTATTAACCTCAAAAATGTTTATATATACTATTTATAATTTGTTTCACATGAAACATTATCTAATACTTTTATATCTTACACTTTAATATATTTATATCTTTATCAATATTAAACTAAACTATTGATAAATACGAATTATGTACACCGCTTTAATGTTTCACATGAAACATATATCTATTTCGCGTTTAGTACAATGTTGTCTTCAATATTGCTATATTTTTAAACAAAAAAATGTTTCACATGAAACATTTTTAATACAAAAGTTTTGTTTCATGTGAAACATTAAAAATAGGTTATACACAGAGTTATCCACAATTTTTGTGTAAATTGTGGATAACTCTGTATTTTAACACATTATAATTGTATAAAATTTAAGGTATTTGCAATATTTAAAATGTTTTAATGTGGATAACTTATTGTTGATAATAAAAAAACATATCAAAATGATATGTTTTTAAACTCTCTTTTTATTATATTCGCTTAAATCTTTTAATGTTAATGTCTTTGTTTTTAACAACTCTAAAAGTTCTGCAATTCTATCTAAATCATCTCTGGAATAATAATCAATATATATTCTACCTTTTCTATCACTACCAATAACAGAAACTTTTGTTGCAAATACTCTTTGCATCTCATTTATTAGTTCTTTCAATTCTAGACTTTGCTGTGGTGGAGTATTTTTTGTGCTTGCTTTTGGATTTAAGTATTGTTTTACAAGTTTTTCAAGTTCTCTTACAGTTATTTTTCCATCACACGCTGCCATTGCAAACTTTAATTGTGCTTTTGCATCATTTATAACAACTAAACATCTTGCATGTCCTGCAGTTAATTTATTTTGTTCAACAAGATTTATAACTTCTGGGCTTAAAGATAATAATCTTAATGTGTTTGCAATGTTTGGTCTACTTATTCCAATTCTATCTGCAACTGTTTCTTGTGTGAAATTGTATTCTTCCATAAGTTGTTTAATTGCTCTTGCTGCCTCTATTGGATTTAAGTCTTCTCTCTGTAAGTTTTCTATTATGGATATTTCTTTTATTTGTCTTTCTGTGTAATTTTTTACAACACATGGTACAGTATCAAGTCCAGCTATTTTGCTTGCACGCCATCTTCTTTCACCAGCGATAATCATATATCCATCATCTTCTTTATTTACAACAATAGGTTGTATAACACCATGCGTTTTTATTGATGATGCGAGTTCATTTAATGCTTCTTCATTAAAGTTTTTTCTTGGCTGATTTGGGTTAGCGTGTATAAGATTTATATCTATTTCATTAACACCGCTTTCTTTTTTGGATTTTTCTTCTGTTTTGGTAGTTGCAGGGGAGTTAGTATCATTTGTTTTATTTAGTTCTTCAACTTCTTCATCATATATAGACAAAAGTGCACCTAAACCTTTTCCTAATCCCATTTTCTTTTGTACCATTTTATTCACCTCTTAATTTAAATTTTGTATTTTTAGTTATTTTATTATAACCAATTTTGTTTCTATCTAATATTTCTTCAGCTAAACTTTGATATGCATTTGCTCCTTTTGACGAAGTATCGTACAAAAGTATAGGCAATCCATGACTTGGTGCTTCTGCCAATCTTATGTTTCTTGGAATATATGTATCATAAACTTTTGTATTAAAGAATTTTCTAACTTCCTCACTAACTTGAGCTACAAGATTTGACCGATTATCTTTCATTGTAAGGACAACGCCTTCAATTTTAAGTTCTGGATTTAAATGATGTATAATAAGTCTTATTGTATTCATTAGTTGAGTTAATCCTTCTAGAGCAAAAAATTCGCATTGAATAGGAATAATAACTGAATCGGCCGCTGTTAACGCATTTACAGTTAAAAGTCCTAAAGATGGAGGACAATCAATTAAAATAAAATCATATTTATCTTTAATTCTATTAAGCGCATTTTTTACAACATGTTCTCTTGCATTCATTTGCACCAAATCTATTTCTGCGCCTGCCAAATCTACTGTTGCAGGAACAATATCCAATCCATAAAGACATGTAGGCAAAATAACTTCGTCAATTATCAATTCTTTATCTATAACATTATAAAGTGTTTTAAGGTCATTATTTTTTTCAATTCCAACGCCACTTGTTGCATTTCCTTGTGGATCCATATCAATAATTAAAACATTTTTTCCCATAGCGGCAATATAGGCAGCAACATTTATACATGTTGTAGTTTTTCCAACACCACCTTTTTGATTTGCAAATGCTATAATTTTTCCCATTACAACCTCTAATATTTTACTAATACTTTTAATAGCATAATTATATCATATTTATACATAAAAAATCAATAATTTTAAATATTTAACAATTAAAGTCGCTATTGACACAACAACTAAAAAGAATTAAAATATTTATAGTTATTTTATAAAATAAATTAAGCAATTTTTATATATAAATTTTTCATTTATATATTTATATTTTCAAAAACAAAAATTAAAAAGGATTTAAAATGATAATTAAAAAAGAAGGTTCAACAGCTGATTTAATAAAAAATATTGAAACAATTTTAAATACACAAGATTACAAAAAAATATCTACCAAAGAAAAAATTAATATGTTGTTTTTAAAATATACATTGTTAAAGTTAAACATAGATGAAATTAACTATGAGTTATTAAATGAAAATTCCAAAGCACTTGGAGTTTATTTAAAAGATAAAAACCAAATTTCCGTAAATCCAAGCGAAATAAGAAATAAAAGTTTAATTGGTTCATTAACAACAATAGCTCATGAACTAAGGCATTGCTATCAAAATAATCAAAACAAACCGTTTAAAGAATTTAATGTTTGCAAAAAAAGTGCATATCCTATTGAACTTTTTGATTCTTATTTAAATTACATTTTAGATGTTAAAAAAATTGAATTATATAAATACTATTATTCTTCTAGATTAGAAAAAGATGCTCGCGATTATTCGTTAAAAAGCGTTAAGTTTTTTTTCAATGTTATATATTGTGATTGCAAAAAGGGAACATTTGCTAATAAATTGGCGAAAAAGGAATTAAAAAGAATATCAAAATTAGAAAAAATAGAAGAAAGAAAATACAATAAAGCATATAACCATGTAGAAAAAACTTACAAGCAATTATCTAATATAGTTAAATATCAAATATTTAATTTAATAAATATAAATTTGTATAATGCATCAGAAAAGAAAAATAATGATTTAAATAAATATGTAAAAAAACATTTAGAAAGCTTTTTATATGTTTATTGTAATGACGAAATTACAGAAAAAATTTTAAATTATTGTTTTCAGGTTAATGATCTCGATACACTATTTATGTGTTTAAATCACCCTTATACAAAAATAAGCAAAATGCAATTTGAAAAATGTCTTTCTTTTATATTTAAAAACACAGATTTTACAGAAAAAGATGTGGCATCTTCACTTGTAAATTGGAACATGGAATTTTTAAGAAATTACTTTTCAAAAAATGTGACCACAAGCGATACAAATTTAACCCTTGACGAGATTTTTGAAAACTCTAAAAAGTTTGTTAAAAAGAAAAAAATCTCTAACTGTAGAATTTTTCAAATTTTTAAAAACAAAAACTTGATAATAAAAAATAATAAAATAAAATCAATAAATTATGAAAAATAACAAAAAAACTCACAAAAAGTGAGTTTTTTTTGTTTTTATTTATATTTTTTTTATATTTTTATATTAAAGGTTTAGATTTTGCAAGATTTTTATTTCTTGGGTACATTAAGGGAGTATTCTTTTCTTTTTTTATTATTATGTTTACCCTTATGCTATCCATTTCTTTAACAAAAACACTTTGCAAATTCATTACTTTTCCACCTAAAATATTAAGTGCATTTTTTGCTTCGTTTAATTCTTCATCTGCTTTTAAACTTTTATAAGCAATCATAATTCCATTTACTTTTACAAGTGGCAAACAATATTCGAGTAGTGTGTTTAATTTTGCAACTGCTCTTGCAACACAAACATCAAATTGTTCGCGTTTTAGTTTTGCAAAATCTTCTGCTCTTGTGTGAATTACTTGAATGTTTTTCAAATCTAATTTTTGTATTACACTTTTTAAAAATTCAACACGCTTGTTTAAACTGTCTATCATTGTTATTTTTATATCTGGCCTTAATATTTTTAATGGTATAGAAGGAAATCCAGCACCTGCGCCTACATCAACAAGTGTTGAATTTTCTTTTATTGTGTTTATAGGTAAAACACTATCTAAAATATTTTTTATTGCAAAATCTTTCTCATCGGTTATGTTTGTTAAATTCATGACCTGATTTTTTTCTATAACCATTTGATAAAATGTTTCTAATTGATTAAGTTTTTCTTCATCAAATTCTATATTGTATTTGACAAAAAGTTGTTTAAGCAGTTCTCTCATATTTTTCCTTTTATTTTTGCATTGATTTTACATACATAATAAGAATTGTTACATCAGCAGGTGATACTCCTGAAATTCTTGAAGCTTGTCCTATACTTAATGGTTTTATTTTGTCGAGTTTTTGTCTTGCTTCTATTCTTAAACCTTTTATTTGATTGTAATCTATGTTGTTTGGAATTAGTAAGTTTTCTTGTTCTTTAAACTTTTTTATGTCTTCTTTTTCCTGATTTATATATCCTTCAAATTTAACTTCTGTGTTTACATATTCAAGAACTCTTTTATTAAATTCATCAAATAAATGGTATTTTTCATTTACTTTAAAAATATCTATGTTGCTTCTTTTTATCATTTTATAAACAGTTTGAGAAGTAGTTGGAGCTGACTCATTGTATTGTTTATAGAAATCTTCGAGTTCTGGTCCTATTTTTATTTTTGTGTTTAAAAGTTCATAAACTTTTTGTATCTGTTTTTGTTTTTCTTGAAAAATTTCCCATCTTTCTTTTGTTACAAGTCCAATTTCCTTACCTATCTTGGTAAGTCTTACATCTGCGTTGTCTTGACGCAAATACAATCTATATTCAGCGCGTGATGTCATCATTCTATAAGGCTCATTTGTTCCTTTTGTAACAAGATCATCAATTAAAACACCAATATACGCTTCATCTCTACCAAGTATTAAAGGTTCTTTTTTGTCTATATATCTACTTGCATTTATTCCTGCAATTAACCCTTGTGCAGCAGCTTCTTCATAACCACTTGTTCCATTTACTTGACCAGCAAAAAACAAGCCGTTTATTGTTTTATATTCCAAACTTGGCTTTAAGTTTGTGCTATCTATACAATCGTATTCAATGGCATAAGCATCTCTCATTATTTCTGCATTTTCTAGACCTTCAATTGTTTTATACATTTGTTTTTGAACATCAACAGGTAGGGAAGTGGAAACACCTTGAACATAAATTTCGTTTGTGTAAAGTCCTTCTGGTTCTAAGAAGATTTGATGTCTTTCTTTGTCGCTAAATCTAACAATTTTATCTTCAATAGAAGGGCAGTATCTTGGACCAACCCCCTTAATTACACCACTAAACATAGGTGCCCGAGACAAGTTTGCTCTAATTATATCGTGAGTTTTTTGATTTGTGTATGTTAAATAACAAACAGCGACATTTTTAGGTTGAGTTTTTGTTAAAAAACTAAAACTTTGAATACCTTCATCTCCATATTGAGTTACAAGTTTTGAAAAGTCTACCGTTCTTCCATTCATTCTCGCAGGAGTACCTGTTTTAAAACGCCTTATTGGTATGTTGTTATCTAATAAGCTTTGAGTTAAATTTTCTGCTCTTAAAAATCCGTTTGGACCACTTTCTTTACTGTATTCGCCAATTATAATTTTACTTTTTAAGTATACACCTGTACAAATAACAATTGTTTTACAATAATATTTTTCACCTTGAACAGTTTCGACACCTTTTATTGTATTGTCTTCTATAATTAAATTTTTTGCTTCTGCTTGTTTAATATAAATGTTTTCATTTTCTTCAAGTGTGCGTTTCATATTATTGTGATATAGTTGTTTGTCAACTTGTGCTCTAAGTGAATACACTGCCGGGCCTTTCCCTAAATTTAGCATACGAAGTTGAATTGAACTTTTATCGGTATTTACGCCCATTTCACCACCAAGTGCGTCTATTTCGCACACAAGATGTCCTTTTGCCGTTCCACCAATACTTGGGTTGCAAGGTAAAAATCCTATTGCATCAAGGTTTATTGTTAAAAGTAAAGTTTTTTTATTTAAGCGTGCAAGACTTAATGCAGATTCACAACCTGCATGACCAGCACCAATAACTATTGCATCAAAAATATAATCGTTGTTTTCTTCCATATTTTTAAACTATTTTTTGTATTTATATATTAAATATTTATATAGTTCTCCTTTGTTTATTTTCCTAAACAAAACTTTGAAAATATTCCATCTATAATACTTTCAGTTTCGCTTTCGCCTGTTATTTTGCCAAGAGTTGACCAAACTTTTTTTGTTTCAAGATCAACAATATCAGCTGTTTGAGTTTGTGCAACATCAAGTGCTACATCTATATCTTTTAACGCTTGTTTTAAGATTTCAATATGTCTTTGATTTGTTATATACACTTGTGAAAAATCTAATTTGTTTACTTTTGCAAGTTCGATTATTTTTTCTTTTATTGCATCTATGTTTTTATTTTCGCTTGCACTAACTAAAATTGCATTGTCCATATTTAAAACAATTTTTTTATCAGTTTTGTTTAAAACATAAATTACTTTTTTATCTTTTGTTAAGCTTATAAGTTTTTTATCTTCTTCATCTAAGTTATCACTTGCATCTAAAACACACAAAACAATATCGCTTTGCTCTATACATTTTTTGCTTCTTTCTATTCCTATTTTTTCAACAACATCTTCACTTTCGCGTATGCCTGCCGTGTCAATAAAGTTTATTTTTATTCCTTTATATACAACTGTTTCTTTTAAAACATCTCTTGTTGTACCCTTAACATCTGTAACAATAGCTCTATCTTCGCCTATTAAACAATTAAGTAAACTAGACTTGCCAACATTTGGTTTTCCAATTATAGCAACATTTATTCCAAATCTAATTTTTTCGCCTGTTGTGTTAGTTTTAACTAAATTTGAAATTTTTTCTTTTGCAGATTGTAAAATTTCTTTTATATTTTTGATTGAAATATATTCATCATCGTGTTCAGGATAATCTATTGACACTTCTAAGTTTATTAAGCAATCTTTTATTTGATCTTGTATTTGTTTTATTTCGTTTGTAAATTTTCCACTAAGTAAAAGGCTTGTTGCTTTTATTTCTGCATCGCTAGTAGCATTTATCATATCAATCATTGCTTCGGCATCGTTTAATGTCATCTTTCCATTTATAAATGCACGCTTAGAAAACTCGCCATTTTCGGCAAGTGAACAACCATTGTTTAACAGTGTTTCTAGTACTTTTGTTGCCAAAAACTCGCCACCGTGTATTTGAAACTCTACAACATCTTCTCCGGTAAAGGAGTAGGGTGCTTTAAAATATACCATCATACATCTTTCTGTTGCTTGGTCAAGTTGAAATTTACCTAAATATAATTTTCTTGGTTCTATATTTTCTTGATTTAAGTTTTTTGCATAAAAAAGACTAAAAGCAATATCTTTTGCTTTATCTCCACTCATTCTAACTATTGCAATTCCACCACTGCCAAGTGGTGTTGATATTTGTGCTATTGTTTTCATGACTACAATTATATCATTATGTTGATAAAATAACAATTCTATTTTTTAAAATAAATAAAAACTCTAAAAAGAGTTTTTATAAAATATTTTCGCTTTCTTTAATATCCAATCTTGTTATATTTTTTGATATATCTTTAAATAAGTCTGTGTTTATATCAATTATCTTTTTCATAAACATTTTATATTCATCATCAACACTTATTCCTTGTTTTATCAACTCGTTTACGGCGTCTTCTATATTTAAATTTTCTATGATATTACAAAAGATATTTTTCATTGTTCTATTTTTTTTAGCCATAATAACAATATCTTTTAAATTATCTAAATAATCAAATTTTTTAAATATACCACTTTTTTCTATTGTTAAATATTTGCCATCAACTGCATATTGACTTAAAAGGTCTTCTTTTGTAATTTGATAGGTTTCGCTGTCTGGATAAAAAAATTCACCGAAGAATGCAAATTCATTATCTATGAGTGGTGCAACTTTTAAATTTGCCTGTTTGTCTATTATAAAATTTATATTAAATATATTTCTATCCGTTTGCATAGTTAAAGCATCAAAAACTATAATTTTATATAAATCTGAAATTATTTCTTTTTTATTTACAACATATCCTGCTTTTTCATAATATTCTAACGCTTCAGCAAAATTAAAAAGGGTAGGTTCTTTATAAAATCCTTTATTTAATATAGTTTCACCATTTACAAGTTTTTCGTTTTTATTTAAGATATTATATGAAATAAGACCTTTATTATCGTTTATGTGAGCAGGTTGATATTTTGCACAATTTATACCAACTTGTTTAGCAAGAATACAACACACAAGTTCGTTTATCATTCTATATTTTTTTATATCTTCTCTATAAGTATTGTAAGTTTTAAAAAGTGCCTTACCATTAGGTAAATTAAACCAAACATTTCCGTAATCTGTTGTTGAAACACCTGTATTAGATTTGTTTGTAGACCTTTTTGTTGTTTTTATATTTTTTAAGTCAACATCAATAAAACATAGATTATATATTTTATCCTGTTTCTTTAAAATTTTGTTTTTATTTTCCATACTAAAATTATATCACTTTAAATGAGTTAGTCAATACAAAAAAAATGCAAAACTAAGTTTGCGTTTTTATATTTTTAATCTTTTGGTTTTATAATTAAAAATCTATGTGGTTCTTCGCCTTTTGATAAAGTTTCAACTGTGGTGCTATCGGCTAGGGCAGTATGAATAATTCTTCTTTCGTTTGCTGTCATTGGTTCAAGTTTTACACTTGAATGTGTACGCTCAACTTTTTTTGCCATTCTTTGGGCAAGGGCAATTAACGAATTTTCTCGTCTTGCTCGGTAGTTATCACAATCAACTCTTATTTTTTTTGCGTGTCTATTGTTTTTGCTTACAACAACACTTGTTAAATATTGAAGAGCATTTAATCCTTCTCCACGATATCCAATAATATCGCTATATCCAACAATGTTTGCAAAAATCTCATCGCCTTTTTCGGTTAGTTCAACACTTCCTGTTAAACTTGTTTTATTTAAAAGTCCTTGAATAAATTTTTGTGCTTTTTCTATGTCTTTTTCTTGTTTATCTGTTTTTTGGTTTGAAGAAATAACTTCAACTTCATCTTTATCATCTTCAACACTTACTGTTTCTTGTTCTAAGTCTTCTTTAGATGGAACAATTGATGATACTTCTTTATCATTTTTTAATTGTTCTCGTTTTTGATATTTTTCAACTTCTTCTGGTGATATAGATACAAGAACTTTTGCTTTTTTAAATAATCCACCTTCTTCAAGTATTTTTATATCAACATCTTCTCTAACAGCTTTCAATTCAAATAGAGCATTAGAAATTGCTTGTTCTATATTTTTTCCTGTTGCTTCTACACTTAACATAAATTCCTCCTTACTTAAATTCTTTTTAATCTATCGGTAGGTATTTTTTTGTTTTCTTTTCTTTTGTCAACAGCATCTCCAATCTTGTTTATTATTGGCATGGTTATTAGACTTACAACTTGTCCAGTTATCATGTATAAAGTAAACATTGTTGTGTACATAAATGCAAACAAAAGCATAATTAGTGGCATAACAATAAGCATAACAATTCCGCTTGATTGTTTTGTTCCTTCTTTTTTCATTTTTCGCATCATAAACCACTGATTTAAAAATGATACGCCTGCACACAATATTACCAATATAAAATATCCATTAACTCGGCCTTGAGTTGTTTTTAATGGGTCCATAATTTGATTGTATACTTGCTTGTATTCTTCGTTTGTTCTATCTTCTTCGCTAAGTTTTGCAACACTTGCATATTCTTCGTATGAAGGTATTGAATTTTTTAATGGACTATCAGCAAGCCATATATTTTCTATCCATAAAAAACCTTGTTTCGTTTCTTTGTAAACTTCTTCAACATTTTTATTTGCTGTTAAAATTACTTCATTTTTTAATGTTTCATCTTGTATTGCGTTCATTTCTTCTATAAAAGGAACACAAATTTCATAAACAGTTTTTCCTTCTTGGTTTAAGTCTAGTCTGTCCCCAGCATATTCTGTTACATATGCAATTTGAAGTTTTTCGTATTGGTCAGCAATTTTATATGAAGCCATTGTATTCATTCCGTTGAACAATGTAATAAATATTGTAAGAGTTAAAGCCATGCTTATTAGCATAATTGAACACGAACCAATTGGATTTATTCTTTCTTTTTGATAGAGTTCGCCAAGTTTTTGATTTCTCATTTTTGCATCGTTTGCATACTTTTTATTTATTGCTTCCATTTGTGGTTGTATGCGTTTTTGCATATCTGCCATTTTTTTGTTTGTTCTACGATTAAAATAATCAATAGGCGACATGACAAGTTTAATACAAATTGTAAGTATTATAATTGAAAGGGCAAATGAACCAAAAGCACCTTCAAAAGCGATAATAATACTTTCCCACATTCCTTTTGGAACTTGAACTAATAAATTTGATATTATATAATCCATTTACTGTCTCCCTTAATATTTTGAGGTATTGGGTCAAATCCACCTTTTGATAAAGGTGAACATTTTATAAGTCTTTTACAAGCAAGAATTGTTCCTTTAAAAATTCCAAATTCTTTTAAAGCCATAATTGCATAAGTAGAACAAGTAGGATAAAACCTACAAGTATGTTTTAAAAAAGGTGAGATACACCACTTATATAAATAGATACAAAACACCATAATTAAATAAATAGGGAAGAATATAACTTTAAATATTATCACAGTATAAACCACATTTTTTTAAAATTTCTATCATGTTTTGTTTTATTTCTAAAAAAGACATATTTTCTATGCCTTCTCTTGCAATAAATATATAATTATATTTTTTATTGAGGTTGTTATTTAAACTTAAAAAGCATTCTCTTAAACGCCTTTTTATTTTGTTTCTAACAACACTTTTCCCTATTTTTTTAGATACAGAAAAACCAACTTTATAGGTTTTAAATTTAGTTTTAATGTATACCAAATTTAATTTGTTTAAAACTTTTGATTCACCATGCTTATAAATGTATTTAAAATGCTTGTTTTTTCTAAGACGATTTTCTTTTTTTAGCATTTTTTCACCTTAAAGCATTATGCTGACAAAACTTTACGGCCTCTATTTCTACGGCGTTTAAGTACATTTCTTCCAGTTTTAGTTCTCATTCTTTCTCTAAAACCATGAACTTTTTGTCTTCTTCTTTTTTTAGGTTGATAAGTTCTTTTCATAGCCATTTTAAATTTCCTCCTATTCTATTAGTAGTTTTATTGCAGACAGCACGACAAAAACAGAATAGTCTTGCAACTAAACTATGCCTAGTATATAAAAGTTATTGTTTTTTGTCAAGAATTCTATTTGTCTATATTTATAATTATTTGATGTAATAAAAAAACATCGATTATATCGATGTTTTTAACTATATATAAATATGTTAATTTATCATTCTTACAGGAAGTATTAAATATAAAAATTCTTCTTTTTCGCCGTCTATTGGAGTAATTATACATGGATTTGTTGGTGATGAAAAACTTATCTTTACAAATTCATTATCTATTGCTCTAAAAGCTTCCAAAAAGTATCTTGCGTTAAATGCAATAACCAAATCTTTACCATTTAAAACAATGTTTATTTTTTCTTTAATATTACCAATTTCACTGTTTGATGTAAGATATAGTGTATCTTCTTTTATGTCAAACTTTACAAGGTTATTTTGACCAATTTTTGAAAGTAGGGAAGCTCTTTCTAGCGCATCTTCTAGTTGAGATTTATTTACTGTAACAACTGTTTCTTGTGAAGATGATGATATTATTTGATTGTAATTTAAAAAATCACCTTCAAGTAGTCTTGTTATAATTTTTGTATCGCCAAGGTCAACCATTAAAAAGTTCTTTTGAACATATACATTTATTATATCATCGCTATCATCTAATAGTTTTGCGATTTCTCTTAAACTTTTATCTGGAACAATGCAGTTAGTTTCCAAATTTGAAAATGCTAACACTTCTCTTACTAAACTTAATCTGTATCCATCACTTGTAACTGCTTTTATAACATCTTTTCCAATTTCTAATAAACAACCTTTAAGTATAGGTCTTGAATCATCAATGGCAACAGAGAAGATAGCTTTATTTATAAGATTTTTAAAGTCTACTTTTTTTATTCCAAAATAATCGTTTGTGTTTAATGTGTTGAAACTTGGATATTCATCATTTGTAAAGCACTGGATAAAACCTTCACTATCTACATATTTTATATTTAAACCGTTTTTGTCATTTAGTGTAAGTTCTATTTTGTCGTTTGTTAGTTTTTTAACAAACTCACTAAAAAATCTGCCTGGAACAACACATGAACCTTCTTCTTTTACTTGTGCACGAATTTTTTTCTCTATTGAAAGTTCAAGATCTGTTGCAAGAAGTGTAAGTTCGTTTTCTTCTGCTGTAAGTTTTATTCCTTCTAAAATAGGATTTGTTGTTTTTACTGCAATTGCTTTACTTACTTTAAGCACTGCATCTGATAGGTCTAAACCATCACAAATAATTTGCATTTTTTTACTTCCTTTTAATTTTTATTTTTTATATTTTTAAATAGTAGTATTATTATTAGTAAGTGTGGAAATGTTCACTAGTTTATCGTTACACAATATATAGTTTAATTTTTAGTGTTGATTGATAATTTATTGTAATATATTGTGTTGTTGTATTGTGGACAAGTTGTTAACAAATTTTTTTAGTTGTCAACATTTTAACATTTTTCGCCAATTTGCTTCTTTAAATCGTTAATAATCGTCTTTGTTTTATGATCTCTTTTTAAAAGTTCACTTATTTTATCTCTAGAGTGAATTATTGTTGTGTGATCTCTTCCGCCAAACAATCTTCCAATTGAAATTAGGGGAATGTCCATCATATCACTTATAAGATATATAGCAATCATTCTTGGTTCGACAATTTCTTTTGATTTTTTCTTTCCTGTTATTTCGCTGTATTCAATTCCATAATAATCGCATACAGTTTGAATAATTGTTTCAGGAGTAAGTTTTTCTTTCTGAACATCAAGTTGTTCTTTAAACGCTTCTCTTGCTTCTTCTATGCTTGCTGATTTTTTACCAAGAAGTGTTGCAAAGAAATAAACTTTACTTAAAAGACCTTCCATTTCTCTTATGTTGGTGTCGACTTTTTCAGCGATAAATTCTATAACATCATCATCGATAAAATATCTTTCAAGTTGTGCTTTTTTTCTAAGTATTGCAACTCTTGTTTCAAAGTCTGGTGCCTGAATATCTTGAATAAGTCCGCTTGCAAATCTGGAACGAAGTCTGTCTTCAAGTGTTTCAATCTCTTTTGGTGGTCTATCTGATGAAATTATAATTTGTTTATTTTGTTGATACAAATCGTTAAATGTATGGAAAAATTCTTCTTGTGTGCTTGTTCGCTTTGAAATAAATTGAATATCATCAACCATTAAAACATCAAGATTCCTATACTTTTCTCTAAATTCAGCAGTGCCTTTAACTGTGCCTTTTTCTTTGTTTGTTCCAAGCGATTCAATGTAGTCATTTGTAAACTTTTCACATGTTACATATTGAATTTTAAGTTTTGGATTATTTTGTTTTAAATAGTTTCCTATTGCATGTAAAAGGTGAGTTTTTCCAAGTCCAACTCCACCGTATATAAAAAGTGGATTTAGTTTTTGACCTGGATTTTCTGCAACTGCTCTTGCTGCTGCATAGCAAAATTGATTGCTTTTCCCAACGATGAAATTATCAAAAGTATACTTGGAATTAAACATGCATTTTTCTTCTGCAAAGTTATCATCTACAAGTGCTTGATTTTCGTTAGGTTTGTTTTTTTGTAAATATTCTTCTTTTTCTGTTGGATCTAAAATTTCATACTCTGTGCCGTTTCCAAACACACTTTCTATACATTCTGTGAGTTCTTTTGAATGATTTTTCAAAAGTTGTTTTTTTGCTGTTTGTGAATTTGCAGAGAGTATAAGTTTATCTCTAAAATCTAATGGGACTATAGGTTCTATCCAAAGTTCGTAAGAAACAATGCTTACCATACTTTCAATTTTAGAGAGAACTTTATCCCACATTTGTTTTAATTCTTGCATAAATGTTCTCCATATTAAATTATAAGTAAAGTAGACTTAAAAGTCAACCACGAAAGCAAGTTTATTTATATGTAAACAAATTTGTTTATATATAATTTATTTATGAATATATACATTATTGACGAATAAAAAATATTATGTTAATCTCTTTGTGTAATATTTACAAAAGAAAGGATTGTTATGGAAAATAAGGTAGTTAAACAGATTTACACGGTTATTATATTATCTGTTATTATAATGTCTTGTTGTCTTGGTATGAAATACTATTTACAAAACAACAGAGTTATAATAAATAATGGTACAAATATAGAAGACATGGAAGATATGTTTGAAGATGAAGAAAACACAGGAAATCCATCAAATCCAGACAACCCAGAAACACCTACAGAACCCACACCACAAGTCCCTTTATATACAAATGCTTTTAAATGCGTTGAAGATTCTTATAAAATTTTAGATAATGGAAAAGGCTTTAAAGCTGTTTCAACATTTACAGGCACAACAGATATTTTTGGTATTGGCTCGGCAACTCAGACAACAAAAGAGATTGTATCACAGAGTGGAGATTATTATTTAAAGGAAACATACGCTTTTTGCACGAGCAGTTTTGGTCAAACCTATTATAGGTATTTCTATTCAAATGACGGCGGGAAAAATGTTGAATACAAAAAAACATCAAGTTATAATGATGAAGAAATACCAAATTGGGAATATTTAATTGAACAAGACACTCTTTCAAAAGAAGAAATTATAAAATATGATAATTTAGCATATGATGTATTTGCTGTAAGAGCAAAAAAAGATAATTCAACGCTTGTAAAGTTCGACAAGTCAACAAATGAAAAATATTATATCGTTTCATTTGTTTTAGATATAAATAAAATCCCACAAAAATATATAGACAATTCAATAAGGGAAGGCAATTTAAAAGGCATGAGTGTTAACTCACTAAAATTGACATATTATATTGAAAAAGAAACTTTATATATGAGAAAAATAGAAAAAGAAGAAAGTTATTCTGTTGATGTGGGAATTAAACTGACAGTAAATGCATATCAAGAAACAATAATAACGGTTATTGATCAAGAAATAATTGCACAAAAACCATCATATTGTGTATAAAAAATATTTTAAAATATTTGACTTTTTTGTCGAAATATCTATAATGCTTGCTTGAAAAAAGGAGGTAGTAGATATGCTATATGATGATGATGATGAATATGAATATATAGAAGTTGACGACGATGATGATTGCGATGATTACGAAGAAGATGACAATGACAATTTCTATATGGGGAATTCTAGTTTATGGATTGCTGGAAATTTTTTAAACAGTAATAAAGATTAGTTTTTAAGTTAGGAATCAACTTGTGATTTCAGTTGCCACAAAAGCTTGTGGCATCTTCAAGGTGTTATGGCGAAGTGTTCGCCATTTTTTTATATAAAAAAAACCTAAATTATTAAAATTTAGGTTTAAATTGATTTAATTTTATTTAACATTTCAATAACTTTTTGTTTTTTAAGAACTCCGCAAATAGAATATAAATCTGGAGAGTCTTTTTGTCCGGTTATGGCAATTCTTATATACATACAAACATCGCTAACATTACCTTTAAAGTTTTGTGGATTTTGTTTGTAAAGTTTATTGTCTGTTGCATATCCTAATGACTGTGCCATTTCTTTTATACGATTAAACCAAGTTTGTTTGTCATCATTTTCATTATATACATTTATATAAGCTGAGCAAACTTCTTTAAGTTTTTCTATATCTACACCATCAAGATTATAGTCGTCTTTACTTTTTGGATTAAATAAGTTAAACATATATCCATATAAGTTTTTAACATCGCTCCATTTTGCAATGTCTTTTCTTGGTTTAGAATTTTCGCGGTCAATGTTTAACACTTCTTTTGTGTAACTTTTGTGTTTTGTTAAAATATCATAAAATTCATTATCATATACTTTTGCCCAGGTTGTTAAATAGTCGTAAACTTCATCTTTATTTAGTTTGCTTATGCAGTTTTTAGAAACATCGTTTAATTTATTAAAGTCAAACATAGGATTGTTTGAACCTATTTTTTCTATTTTGAAGTCAAAGTCTTTATAAGAAAGAGCAGGGTTATTTTTGCGCCACAATTCAAAATCACTATTTAACAAATTTAAAAGATATTCCATAACCGACACAACAGGATAACCTTGTTCTATAAAATATCTAACATCTGCTTCTGGATCTTTTCTTTTGCTTAATTTTCTTTTATTTCCATTTTCGTCTAATTTGCAAATAACAGGTGTATGTGCATACTTTGGTGGTTTAAATCCAAAGGCGTTAAATATTTCTAGGTGAGAAGCAAGGGAAGGAAACCACTCTTCACCACGAACAACAATAGTTGTACCCATTAAAGTATCATCAACAACATGAGCTAAACTGTATGGTGGTATGCCATTGCTTTTAACTAATACTATATCTTTTGTATTTTGTCTAATTTCACGATCACCCTTAATTAAGTCGTGGAATTTAAATGTTTTGTTTATATCACCGCAAGACAATAATTTTAATGCAAAAGGCTTTTTATCTTTTATATTTTGTTCAATTTGTTCATATGTTAAATTTCTGCACACATCTTTATCTTCAATAGTTCCATTATTTTCAATTTGTTCTTGTCTTTTATTTAATATGTCTTCCTTATTTTCGCTTTTTTCACAGAAACAAGGAAAAGCTCGTCCAATGGAAACAAGATATTTTGCAAAACATTTATAAATGTCTAATCTTTTAGATTGGATATAATTTCCATACTCTCCAATTTGAGGTCTATTGTCTCCGGTATATCCTTCGTCTGGTTTCATGTCATAATAACAAAGCATATCATATGCAATTGTTCCAGCGTTTTCAATCAATCTTTTTTGATCGGTGTCTTCTAGTCTAAAATAAAACACACCGTTTGTTTTTCTTGTTGTTGCTCTTGATATAAATGCACTATAAGCATGACCAGTGTGTAGGTAACCCGTTGGGCTTGGTGCAATTCTCATAACTTCTGCATTTTCTGGTAAGTTTCTTTTAGGATATTTTTTTAAATAATAATCTATTGTTTTATCAACTTCTGGATAAAGTAAGTCTGCAAGTTTTTTGTAATCCATCAATTATACTCCTTTTTAAATACAAAGTGTTTCTACACTTTCAAATAAGAATAAAACACTTTCGTTAGAAAAGTCAAAAATTTTATTTATATAAGCATAATTTTCTGAATTTTCTTCAATTAGTTTTGTTACATCAAAATTATAATTTCTTCCAAAATCTGCCATGTTTATTTTATCTAGACCACTATAAAAATATTCAGCATCATTTAAATAACTATTAAACACATTTAACCACAATTCTAGTTCTTCAACATTTGTTGTATTTTCTTTCTTACTATCTAGGTTGCAATAATAATCTAAAACTTGAAAGAAACTTTCATCATTAAGTTTTACATAATCACCATTAAAAGAATTTAAATATTCAATTGAAGGAGTTAAGGTGTTTATAGCACTCTTTAAAACTGCTATGGTTTTTTGGTTTGTTACTTGCGTTTGAGTTAATTCAATGTATTCGCCATCAACTTTAAAACTTGAATAGTTAGGGTAAATGTATTTTTCACAAATATTTAAAAACTCGTTGCAAATATCAACAAAAACTAAACTTAAATCAATATAATCTCTTTTAAATTCTCTAACAATTTGTAAAGAAATATCACTAGATGCTTCGGCTTCGCTTGTGCCAACAATGTGTGTGTCAAGATATTCTATTTTTGGTTTAAAATTTTCCAATTTTTTAGTTGCATCTTCTAAACTCTTTTCAAAGTTTAAGTAATCATTTTTCATATTTTTTGGAATTTCTTGTGGAGCATTCATAAAAACGCCATTAAAATCAGATAAAAATTTAAATGACACAACAAAAATTTTATCGTAAATTTCATTTAATTGTGTATAAGATTCCAACTTTTCGTTTGAACTGGAATAGTTTCCTTTTTCAATGTTATTTAATATTGTTTGTATGTTGTTTCCATAAATAACCCCATTTGAGTATTCGTCATTTAAACAAACATCGTTTATAAACTGGCTAAATTTTTCGTTTGTTGTTTCGTAAAATTTATCTTCTTCTTTTTCACCACAGGCAAAAAGAGTAAAACAACAACAAACTAAAACAAGACATATAGAAAATACTTTAATAAATTTTTTCATATATTTTAAATTCTCCTTTAAACCATAAAGTAATTAACTTGTAAAACAGTAGCATATTTTATTAAATCATCGCTAAGCCCGTTTGCATAACTTATAAAATTATTGCAAGCAAGTGCAGTTATACAATCATTAAAATCAACATAGTTAAAACAATCTAATACATAGTTATAATAATCAGCATCTTGAAAATATTCATTTGTTGGATTTACAATATTTTTATTCACAAAATTTTTTAAAGATTGAGATGCATTAAGCAAATCTTCAGGGTTATTTTCTCCACTGTAGTTTATTATAAGGTTTGCAGTTTTTTCTGCCCATTTTACTGTTGTTAAAATATTGTATTTTGTGTATCTGTTTGCATTTATTGTATCAACTGAATAGGTGTAAAATATATCTCCAATGTCAGAATAAAACAAACTTATGCTTGTAAATAATTGATTATAAAAGTTGTTATAATTATCAATTTTTTGCCACAAAATTTCGCTGGATTGATATGTTTCTATTATTTGTGGTTTAAGATATGAATTTATATAATTTTTACATTCGTCAGCACTTTCAATTATATTTTCATAATTTTTTGTTGCACTTTGTTGAATCTTATACAATAAATTGTCTTTATCTTCAATAAATAATAGATTTTTTGTTAAAGTCTCTTCAATAGAATTGTATGCGTTTTGTAGGTCTGAAAAAATTTGATATTTATATTTTGACACTTGAATACTGTCTTTTTCTTCGTCACTTAAAGTAGAAAAATCTGTGGTGTTAAGAATATCAATTAAATTTTGATTAAACTCTAACACATCAGCATAAGTTTCATTATTATACAAAGAATAAGTGTTTTCAAAAGGAGCTTTTAAATCTGGTTTTGGTTTAAATATAAAATAAGCACCCACACCAATACCAACAAGCGCAATAATTATTACCATAGCTAGTAATACTTTTTTATTTATAAAAGTTGATTTAGACATAACATTTCTCCTTATTTAAATATAACACAAACAAAATAATAAATCAATATTACAAATAAGACAAAACACCTTTTAGTAAAATAATTGGCATACATTGTTGAAACAAGCAAATCAAAAATATAAAATTTAACTAAAAAGGAGTTAAGATGGAAGAAACAACAATTTCAAAAATTAAAACACAAATAGAAGAAATTGAAAAGAGAATAAAAGCAATTGCGATGCAAATGACAACGACATCTCAAATGAGTGCCATAAAATATTGTTTAGAAGAAATAAAACAACTTTTAATAGATATGGGCACAGAATATGATACACATTTAGCAGACTATTCCGAACATAAAGAAGAATATAACGCACTTCTAGAAAAATATAATCAATTATATGAAAATTTTAATACACATACACAAAATTATGATGAAAGTATGGCTGAAAACACAACAGTACATGGTGAAATTCAAAAAGATATAGACGATATAATATATAGTTTAAAAGAAGTAGAAGCACAAGCAGATAATTTAGAAACAAGAGTTATGGTTCTTGAAGAATTAGGTGGCGAGGGAGGTTCTCAAACACCAACGCAACTTCAAGTTGAAACAACAAACTTTATAGAGTATACAGAACTTACGCCTTGTATGAAAAAATTAAGTGAATATGTTTCTCCTATTATATTTTTTACATGTGAGCCAACTCAAACACTACATATAAAAGTAAGAGCCGAAGGAGAACTTTCTGGTAGCAGAATAAGAAATTATATGGAACTATTTATAAATGGTGTTTCAAAAGTCTTAGAAATTAAAAATCCTTTATCATCAGGAAATTTCGATTATGAATTTTCAATAACATATATTCCAAAGCAAAAATTTAACAACATTTATATATACTCCAATATAAACACGGCTTATGATGTAAAAAGATGGCATTTAACAATTATGGGAAGAAACATTCGTTTATTTAATCAAGAACGAGATGTTAAAATATTTTGCTTTGATGATAAATATTTTGTTACTTATGGAACAAGTTTAGGATATTTTTGTTATGGTGTTCAAAATAGAGGAAACCTTTCTTTAAACTTGTCAGAAGTTAAGCAAATGTATGTGGATAATATTGAAGAAAGATATAATTCGATGATGCTAATTCCTGCCTTAGTTAATAACAGCGATGCACTTGCTTATGATGATAATTATGTAGATAATGTTATTTTTGCAACATTGGACGGCACATTTAAACATTGTCCTCAAACCTTGGTAATAAATAGTGAAGGCAAACTCGAACGCGGAACGAGTTGGACTTATAAAGCATCAAGTTTAGATGTCATACCAAACGGAATAGGTAATGGCTCAGAAGTTCTTCTAATAACCGATTGGGACGGTAATGTTGCATGCCTTGGTAGAGGGAATATGTTAAAAGCAATAAAATACAATGGCGAAAATTTAACAAAACAATGGTATAGCGTTACAACAGTTAAAAACAACAATGCTAAAATAGGAGATACAAACACAACTTTTAATGGTGCTATTTTATGGAGAAAAGACGGAATGAATGTTTTCTTTCCAGAGTTTGATAATACATATTGTGTAGAAATTGCAGACGGAAGAAATGTAACTGCGTTTTTACAAGAAGACGGAAGTATAAATGTTTACATAAATAGACTTTGTAATGTTTATAAGTATGTTTTAAGAAAAAATATTGATGGAATATATGAAGTAAGCAATATTGTTACTTGCATTAAAGGAATAACAAGATACGAAGAGTTGTATGATGGTCAAGTTTTAATTTATGAAAACTTTTATTTTAAATTAACAACCGATGATGCGTTGGAAAAAGAATAAAAAATCACGGAAAAACCCGTGATTTTTTAAATCTCATAATCAAGAAAAATAATACTATTATAAGATATGGCTTGTAATAAAATTTTGTCGGTATTTTTATATAAAAATTCTATCCAAACAACATAAAAACCAAGTGGCAAACAAAGTTCAACATAATTTTTATTTGTATAACTTTTAAAACAAAACAACTGTTTTGTTTCTGTGTTTTGAACTAAAATTTTAATTGGGATTGTAATGTTTTTACATTTAAAATAATTTTTACTAACAACTTTAATAAAACAATTTTTTATGCTTATACATTTACAATCACACATATAAAATTTTTTATACAAAACTCTTATTTTAAAAGTTGCTACATTTAAAAATTTTTTAAAATCTAAATTTGCTTCAATTTCATTATTATCAATAATTTTTATTTTACTTGATGATTTAATCATTATTTTAGATGTTTAATTTTGATTTAATTTTATATTTTCCAGATTCAACTCTGCCAAACATATAAATTCCTTGTGCATTTGTTCTTGTTGTTGCAATTAAAGATTCTTTATTTGTTTTTTCATCAATTTTATACAAACCAACAAATGCATTAGAAACAATTACTCCATTATGATTAACAACGCCTTTTATAGTGCCTGTGTTTTCAATAGGATTTATTTTCAAGTATAAATCTGTGTTTACAATGGTATTGTTTTTTGCTGTTATTTGAGTGTCACCAGATGTGAAATATCCATTTTTTGACGCAACAAGAATATAAGAGCCTTCTGGAAAGTCATAAAACAAATATTCGCCGTCTTTTGCACTTTGTGTTGATGCTATTGTTTCTCTTGTAACAGCATTTAAAAGATTTACATTTGCATTGCCAATAACTTCATTTTCAAAACCTTTTTTAAATACAAATCCTGCAACACAACATAAATTTAGAGATTCGTTATAATTTACATTAAAATTAAATGTTTTATTTTCTTCTTCTTGTAAAAAAATATTTTGTGGAATAGTTAAAACAACTTTATCTTTTACGCAAGTTATAGAGTAACTGTCGCTTTTTAATCCAGAAAAAGCGTAATTGCCTTGCTGATTTGTAATAGTGTGCATAAATGGTACGCCTTTGCTGTCAAAAAGTTTAACAGTTGCACCTTCAACAGGTGTGCCAGTTTGATCTAAAACAATACCTGTGATTGTGCTTGTTCCAACTTGTGTGTCTTCTAGTGGAATATCAACAACTTGTTCTTGTGTGTCTTTTATGTCAAAATTCTCACTAAAATTTAGGTCATACATATCTTTTTTTAATTTGATTATTTTTTAATTTAATGTTAACATAATCAAGGGGGAAGATATGGAAAGAACAAAAAAAATATTGCTTATTTCATCACTTATTTCTCTTTGCATAACATGTTTGTTTTTTATATTGGCAATTTTTGAGGTAAAAGTATTTGATGGAATATGGCTAAGATTTTTACTTATATTTGCTAGTTTATGTGTTGGTTGCGGTTTTTTGGTAAACGAGTTAAACATATTAAAAAGAAATAAAATTTTGGGAATAATAAGTATTTCATTTTTAGGTGTTTCAATTTTTTTTGCACTTATTATATTTTGTACACCATTATTTGATGAAGGCAGTGTATTTAATACAATTACAGCAATAATAGCTCTTTTTAGTACCTTTTTTATGATTGTGATATCATTGGTGACAAAATTAGAAAGGAAATTGCTTATTCTACAAATATCAACTTATGTAATATTATTTTTATTAGAAATTTTAATCTCAATTCTTATTGCTGGATATCCATTATTTAATGTAAATGCAATGACCGAAATTTTTAGTGTTGTTTGTGTAATTAGCGTTGGACTTTTAATTGCACTTTGGATACTTAGTACAAAAAAATCATCAACAAATGAATCTTTAAACAATTCACAAGAATTTATAAAAGTATTAAAAAGCGATTATGAAAATTTAATTGAAGAAAATAAAAAATTAAAAAAACAAATAGAAATGTTAACAAAAAAAGACTAAGTTTAGTCTTTTTTTAATATTGACAAAGATGTAAATGAATGTTAAATTATTTACATATGATTATTGATTTAAAAGACTTAGGTGAAGAAGTTGATAAAGGTATATTGGAAGATATAAAAAACAATATACTTTTATATTTAAGTTCTAAAAATTTAATAGACGGTCCAACAATAAAAAAAAGAATGGACACTGTTTTAAAATTAACCGTAAGTCCCAATTTATTTTCAAAATACAACTGCTATATGGTCAATGTAGGTATTAACAAAACTCATAACATGATTAAAACATACTATCAACAAATTGTTGTAGATATACAATTTTCAAAACTAGATAAATTTGATAAAGTCATTGGCATATCAGACGAAAATCCAAAATATGTAAAATGCATGCTGGGACACGAACTAATACATTCAGCGTCAAACAATGGTAAAAATACCGGTGTAAAATTTACAGAAAAAGAAAGAGCCTTAAATGAAGGTTTAACACAAATGTACACCGAAAAAATCTTTAACATATCTTTCAGTCCTCATATAGATCCGTATAAACAATATAAAACGGTCGCTTATTTATTAGAAGCAACACTTGGTGAGTCGTTGGTTGCAAAAGCATATTTTAACAATTTGCCAAGTATAAAATACATAAGTAATGATATAGCAAAAAATGAATTTTTTTATGATGACATAAATTATATTTTGCAAAGAATAAACGACATAAAAGGTTATAAATTAAATAGTGTATATTGTGGCTATATGATTAAAACTTTAAAAGAATATGAAGAAAATCTTTATAAAAAAATTATAATTGAATTGGTAATTCCATTTTATAATAATCTTGATAAAAACAACAAAAGTAAATATCTTGAAAAAGTGTATAATGCAGTTAAAAATGATGAAATATTATATAACAATGTTGTCAAATATATAGAAAAATGTTTAACTTTGAGCAATAATGAACTCTTTAAAGAAAAAAATAATGTAAATAAAAATTTGCGTAATGCAAATAGTTATTGCAAAATCTTAAAAGATATAAATGATGATAATTTGTCTAATTTTGAAATAAATAAAGAAACCCAACAAATATTTTACAAATCTAACCCACCAATTTTAATAGAAGACAATTTAGAAAAAGAACATATTTTGTCAAAACTTTACAATAAGATGAAGTTTAATGAAGGTGGAACAAATTACGAAAAGTATAAAACAAAAATAATTGAAGTTTGTAAAAAAACTTGTAATATGTGGACTAGTAATGCTCTTCAAAACAATGGCAAAGAAAAATATTTAAGCATGATGCGATTTGCATATTTTAAACATATTGCAAGAGAACAAGATTATATAGTTTTAAATTCGCTAGAGGACTATAAAAAAGATGTCATAAATTTAGATATAGTAAATTTAGAAAAAAGTAAAACAAGTTTAGTTATGGTTTCCGATTTAAAAAAAGTTTATAATAAACTGGATCTTGGAATAAAAGACAACCGTGTTGTTGTAATTGACAAAGAAACAAAAGAAGAAATAACAGATGAAAGACTGTGTAATTGCTTTTTATTTATAAAGAGTTGGATAAAAGCAAACAGTGATTCTTATCAACAAAAAACAAAAGCGGATTATTTTCAAGAAGCTTTTAATGTGGAAAATACAAAATTATATTATATTTTATCTCGGATAATGAAGAAATGTCTTCAAGAAAAAGGAACATATGATATAAAAAATATATATGAAGAATTAAAGCCATATAACTTTAATAATATAAAAGAAAAACTATGCGTTTTATTTGAAAATCAACATCGAAATGAAATTATGTATCAATTCTATAAAATGCAATGTCCAAAAGTAAAAATAGAAGTTGTACTTCCAAAGATGGCAAAAGAGGCGTTATATGGGGATAACTATGTAAAAGGCCTTGATGAAATTTGTGAAAAAGATAAATATGTAAAATAATTATTAAAAAAACACCACAAAAAATGGTGTTTTTTATTTGGTAGCCTTAACGAGAATCGAACTCGTGATTCCGCCTTGAGAGGGCGGCGTCTTAACCGCTTGACCATAAGGCCATCGTTTGTATTATATCAAAGAACAATACAGTTTGCAACATTTTTTATAAACAACTTTAATTGTTAAAATTTCATTTATTTTGTTGAATAAAAACAAATTTTGTGTTTTAATGTCTACAAGTGCGAAAGATAAATTTTAGACCAATATTTTATAGTGCAATAGCATTTATGTTTGCTTTGATATTTGCAAGGCAAATTTTTAATTTATCTGTTGTTCACATTGTTTTTACAATTTTAATTTTAGCTTTGTTATTTATATTTTGTTACAAGCAAAAATGCTTAAAAAGATTTGTTTTGTTATTAGTTATTTTTATTGTTGGAATAGCATATTACTTTGCAGGCTTTTACATGTTTATGGGAAAAGATTACACAAGTCAAGTTTTTGTCAGTGCAAGAGTGTGCTCTGTATATGAAGGCACAGGTTATAAAATTTTAACCTTAGATGATGTAGAGATAAATGGGAACAATAAAAATTTTAATGTAAGTTTGAGCGTTAGTGGAGATTTTGAAATACAAATAGGAAACATTGTTTTGTTTGAGGGCAAGTTAAATAAAGTTGAACTTTTTACAGAATCAGGGTACAAAAGTTATTATTACAAAAATAACACACCATATAAAAGTAGTACAAAGAGTGAAAATATTGTAATTAAAGAAGGTTACTTAAAATTAGATGAGAAAATAAGACAGTATTTTACAAACTTTTTAAACAAATATTTGCCAAAAGATATGAGTGGACTAATTACAACCGTAATGTTTGGAGACAAAACAACACTTAATCCGGAAATTGATGATGCATATATGGATAGTGGAATGGCACACTTACTCGCAGTTAGTGGAATGCACATTGTTTTAATTGTCGCTTTCATTTCTTATTTTTTAGATAAATTACATTTAAAAAAGTGGGTTAACTTTTTAATTTTGTTTGTGATACTTGTCTTTTTCACATATTTGTGTGATTGGACACCATCAATTGTAAGAGCTCTTATAATGAGTTTAATATTTTCACTATCAATGGTGGTTGGGAAAAAATATGATAAACTAAACAGTATTGGTCTTTGTGCAATAATAATTTTAATGTTTAAACCATTGTATGTTTTTGATGCAGGATTTTTACTTAGTTTTGCTTGTGTGTTTTGTATATTTACATTAACAAAACCACTTGAAAAGCAAATAAGAAAACTAAAACTAGGTTATAAATTTTCAAGTTCACTTGCACTTGTTGTTTCTGTTCAAATTGGACTTATCCCACTTTTAACTGTTTATAATAACAACTTTAATATATTTTCTCTTTTGATAAATTTGATATGTGTTCCATTTTTTGAATTTGCTTTTATGCTGACATTTATATTTGTGCCAATTTGTATGCTTTTGCCGTTTTTAAATTTTTTGTTACAAATTTTGGAACTTATGTATGCAGGAGTGACAATTTTTGCTAATTTTGTAGGAAGTTTAGCTTGGGCAAATTTACCACTTTATAAGTTTAATGATATCTTAGTTGTGTCAAGTTATATTGTAATTTTCTTGTGTTCCAAGTTTATAAATTTAAAAGCAAAAGATAAGGCAATAATAAGTTGTTTAATTATGTCGCTTGGCTTTTTGTGTACATTTTTAGTTGGCATAATTTAAAAGTTTTGAAATTTTTTAACATAATGCTATAATATTAAAGAAAAAATATGACATATTCACAATTTATAAACTTAACTAAATTAGAAAACATCTACACACTTTGTGGAGATAGTTTTTTAGCGACACAATGTATTAAATTTTTAAAGCAAAAATTAAATATAGAAAGTGATTATGATGTGTCAAAATTTGACAGTGAAAACTTTTCTTGTGACGCTTTAATTGAAAGTTGTGAACAAATTAGTTTTTTTGCAAAAAAAAGGTTGTGTATTGTAAAAGATATAAATCAAATTGCTGACGGCGAAAAAAAGAAATTATTAAAATATTTGGAAAATATAAACGCTTTAACAACTTTAATTTTTATAGATACAACAGATAAAAATGTGTTTGATTTTTTAAAAGCAACAAAAGTTGAACTTAAATTAAATGATTATGAACTTAATGAATAT
>CALWEY010000037.1 GCA_944377435.1 uncultured Clostridia bacterium
GGATGTGTAGCATAATTGATATCCCCTAAAAATTTTAAATAAGTTTTATAAGTTTCTTTGTCTTTATAATATTTTGTTTTTATTAACATTAAAGCTCGATTCGGTGAAATTGGAATATACACAAAAAGGTGGTTGCTATCCATTGTATTTTCGATTATTGAACAAATATTTGAAACGCATAAAGAGTTTTTATTGCTTTTAAAAATATTTAAGTGTAAACCGTATGTAAAAGCAGACAAACTATTAAATGGGTTATTTTCTAATTCTTTGCTAATAGTATCTTCATCCATTTGTTTTATTCTTTCAAAATCTGCATAAATATTTTCGCAAGTCTTTACAACTTCTTCTTGGGTTAATATCCTATGCGTTCCTATGATATAGTCATTGCTTTGATATATGTCTGTAGGGTCAAATTTTATAACTTCTGTAGTAAAATGTTGACGGCACGCTGCCAAAATACAATACAATTTTAGAATTTCAATTTCCTTTAAGGATAAATTAATATTGCATTTACAATTTTTAATTTTATTTACAAATTTTCCAATATATTGTTCAAATTTGGATAAGTTATCTTCTAGAGTGGTATCTTCTTTCCCTAACGAATAATAAAATTTTATTGCAAAATCTTCTTGTTTTTTATATGTTCTGTTATTGTTAGTATTTTTATCAAACAGTTTGTAATTAGTTTGTTCTAACCAATTTTTTACATGTAAAAGTGGGTAATAATGATTGTTTTCTTTTTCTATATAAAATCCTCCATCTGATATATTATAACATATAAAGAAATCGTTGAAATTAAAATTTAATATTTAACTTTTATTCCAAAATAGTTGAAATAAAAAAATAAAACGAACTTTGATGTTTTCTCAAGGTTCGTTTTATTCTTTTCTGGTGCGAGTGACGGGACTTGAACCCATACTCTTTCGAACTTGCCCCTTAATCTAGTATTTTTAAAAGTTGTATTTTATTTTGCTTTGTTGTTGTTTTTTATATTCTTCACTTATATGTGTATATCTGTCAATAGTCATTGTTATACTAGAATGACCTAACCATTTTTGTAAAACAACCATATCAACACCATTTTCTATACATCTAGTTGCAAAAGTATGTCGTAAACTATGAATAGTAATTTTATCAAAATGCAAAGCACTTGTTATTTTTTTAAACTCTCTTTCTACCTTACTTTTATTCCAATTTGAAAAAGGAAAAGGCGAAAAGGGAATAAGGTCAACAACTTGTTTATTTGTTTGTAAAATTCTATCACTAGAAATAGTTTTTGTACCTCTTATATGTATTTCATTTTTATTTCTATCAACATCGGTTTGTTTTAAATTTAACAACTCACTACATCTCATACCAGTGTTTAGATATATTAAAACTAGATTATTGACTTCATTATAATGATTTTCTAGATAATTTAATAATTCTTGTTGTTGGTCTTTTCTAAGTGCTTTCCCTTTGTTTCCTTTATGTTTTTTTATAACAACAGCAATACATGGGTTATAACTAATAATATTTAATTTATATGCTTGATTTAAACAAGCATTTAATTGTGTATAACAAATTGTTTGTTGTCTGGGATAATCTTTAACACCATTTACAATTTTTTGTATATCTTCACTTGTAATTTGTTTTATTTTTTTATTTGCTAAATAAGGCAAAATATATTTATTAAACAAAGATACTAAATTTTTATATGTTTCACTTTTTAAAACATCTTTTTTATACAAATGCAACCATTTTTCATACCATTGTATAAAAGTATATGACCTTTCAACAATTTTCTTTTTGCTTTGTACTTGTATTTTACTTGCTTTTATTCTACACTCTTTAACTGTTTTTGCATATATGCTTTTTTGTTTGCCATTGTCAGTATATCTCAACTCTTTAACTCTTCCGTGTTGCCGAACTTTAATAAACCTAACATTTTTAACCATAGGCAATAACTCCACAATGTAAATATTTATAGACTTTTATCAATCATAAATTTTTAACTACTTTTAATTTTAATAATGCATCTTGCAATAAATTAGATAGGGCAATATAATTAGCATTCATAATTTGCTCATTAAACCCTTTTTCTCTATAGTAATTTCTTAAATCTACTAACTCTAAACACATTGAATTTATTTTATTTCTATTTATCATAAACCACCTTATTTAATAAAATTTATTTATCATTAACAAAAGAAATAATTTTAAAGTTTTCTTTTCTTCTTATTTCTTCACCCTTGAAGAAACCATTTAAAAAACATTCATTTGTTTTAAAGATATTATCAATATCATTGTAGATTTTTTCTTTTAATTGATTAAATGCTTCAAATATTTGTTCATTAGTCATTTTATTTGCTCCTTATATCTCTCATATGTTTAAACACCTATACAACCAATAAACAAACTAAATCTTGTATGTTTAACTCTATTTCAATAATTTTATTTATTATTGCTTTGTTTATGATTTGCTCTTCTTCACACATTGTTTTGACATTTTTTAATTTATTAAATTTGTTTTCTAAACTTTCAAAATATACAAATATACTTTCTAATTTTTCTTTTAACATAAATACTCCTATAATAAAAAATTTGTTGTACCACTTGCACAACAAATAACTTTTATGATAGAATAGATTTATCATAAAGCACTTGTTTGCTTTGTGGTCGATAGTAGACAATAGTTTTGTTTGGTAGACGGGCTATTGTCTATTTTTTTAACTCAGAATGTATTTTTTTTATACCTTGTCTAACAACATCGCTACGAGTTGTTTTTTGTATTTCTGTGCACTCATCTAATTGCTTTAATGTTTCATCATCAAACCTAAATTGTAAACGAGTACTTTTTTTACATTCTTTTTCTTTTTTGTTTGACAAAACTTATTTTCACCCCCTTTAATTTGTCAGTACAATAGTACAATATGTCAGTACAAAAAGTCAACACATTTTTATATAATATTTATAAAAATTTTAAAAAGACTAGAAAAGGCAAAAAAATTTGTAAGACAATATAACATGCGTTTTTTAAAATTTACATCAAAATTTACATTTTTTTATGACACAAGTGTGCAAAAAATAAGCGAACAACCTTTCGTATTTGTTCGCTTATTTATACTAATCATATATTTTTACAAGTTTAGGTTTTGGAGTAGATAAACCACTATCTTTATAAACATAAGGTGCTATTTTATCAAAATCATTATAGATATTTGCACCACCTTTAGCATATACAACAAGTAACCATTCTATTAAGTCTTGAAAAGTATTGCCAAGATAATAATTATAACCCATTCGTATATTAAGTTTAAAATTATACATACATTTTTTATATATATCTTTATTAACTCTAATGGAAACTTGTTTATCTCTTTTTAACTTTAATCTAATTTTTTTACTATAATCCATTTAACCCCCCTAAATTAAAAATTTGTAATACAGAATACAACAATAAAAGGTCATTTTGTAATACAAAAATACAACAAATATAACTTTAAACCCCTTATAAATAAAGAGAAAAACACAAAATCACAAAAACACAATTTATATATAAAGGGTAATACTTACCTTTATATATAAATTTGATGAACAAATTTTATTTTTATTTGCCTGTAAATACTTTGACCAACATCATTGACAAGTGCATAAATTTTTAATTTACACACTTGCCAACAATGTTTTGGAAAAGTGGAAAAATTTTCAATTTTACCACTTTACCACAAAGTATGGAAATGTGGAAAAGTAAACTTTACCACATTACCACAGGCACGGCGACTACGACTATTTAAAAACTTGCTGTCGCTAATTTCAAGTTTAGTACAAACAAAATAAATAAAAAATAAAAAGTGTTTTGTTCCATAAAAGGCGACCGTGTGCCTTTTATTAAGCATAAAACTTTAAATTTTACATTTATTTTGTTTATCCTAAAAAATTAGCAAATATAACTTTTTACAAAAAAAATTACATAATTTTAGGGCACCAAATTAGGGTACCAAGATAAATAAAAAGGTTATAGTAAACTACTACAACCTTTTATTTATATAGCATTGGTGCGAGTGACGGGACTTGAACCCATACTCTTTCGAACTTGCCCCTTAAACAAGCGCGTCTGCCATTCCGCCACACTCGCACATTTAACATGTTAAATACTATCACTTGAATTATAAATTGTCAA
>CALWEY010000038.1 GCA_944377435.1 uncultured Clostridia bacterium
TGGGGTGTCGCCAAGCGGTAAGGCATGAGACTCTGACCCTCATATGCGTTGGTTCGAATCCAGCCACCCCAGCCAAGATGCGCATATGGCGGAATTGGCAGACGCGCTAGACTTAGGATCTAGTGTCTAACGACATGGGGGTTCAAGTCCCTCTATGCGCACCAAACAAGAATAAAACGAACCTTGAGAAAACATCAAAGTTCGTTTTATTTTTTCATTTCAACTATTTTGGAATAAAAGTTAAATATTAAATTTTTATTTCAACGATTCCTTTATATGTTATAATGTATCAGATGGAGGATTTTATATGGAAAAAGAAAACAATCATTATTATCCACTTTTACATATAAAAAATTGGTTAAAACAAACTAATTACAAACTGTTTGATAAAAATATTAACGATAACAGAACATATAAAAAACAAGAAGATTTTACGATTAAACTTTATTATTCATTAGGAAAAGAAGATAGTACTCTGGAAGATAACTTATCAAAATTTGAAAAATACATTGCAAAAATTATAGATAAAATTAAAAATTCAAAATGTAATGTAAACCTGTCATTAAAAGAAATTGAACTTCTAAAATTATATTGTGTTTTTGCAGCTTGTCGCCAACATTTTACTACAGAAGTTATAAAACTTGACCCTATAGGAATATATCAAAGCAATGATTATATTATAGGAACGCATAGAATATTAACACAAGAAGAAGTTGTAAAGACTTGCGAAAATATTTTTGCAGAATTTGAAAGAATAAAACAAATGAACAATGACACTTTAAACAAAGCATTAAATAATAGCCCATTTAATAGTTTGTCAGATTTTACATACGGTTTACACTTAAATATTTTTAAAAACAATAAAAACTCCTTATGCGTATCAGATAAATGTGCAATTATTGAAAATACAATGGATAGTAAGCACCTTTTTGTGTATATTCCAATTTCACCAAATCGAGCTTTAATGTTAATAAAAACAAAGTATTACCAAGATAAAAAAACTTATAAAAAATATTTAAAATATTTAGGCGAACTTAATTACGCTACACACCCTGATAAGTGGATATCTGTGATATTTAGTGAAGATAATGCAAATTTTGAAAATCTGCTTTTTCCTACATATAAAATTGAAAAAAATAATTGGATGTTAAAAATTCAAACTTTACCTAACAACATTGTTAAAAAATTTAATAGTATTTTTTATGAAGATGGTATATTATTTTTATATGTAAATGAAAAAGATTTAGAACACGCAAAAATGCATCAATTAAATTGCAGAGAAATAGAAGTTTTTTAAAAAATTTTAGCCTTTTATTGTAAAAATAATCAAAAATTATAATACCATAATTATAGTTACCCCATTTAAAACTAGCAATAAAAGCTTTAAATAAAGTGAAAATTTCTTATATACAATTTAAAACGATATTACATTAATTAAATTTTATGATTTAATTTAATATAAAAACATTTAGGAGTAACTATGAAATTTTATATAATTGGTAATGGTTTTGATTTGCATTATGGATTAAAAACTCAATATTACCACTTTAAAGAATTTTTATCGAATATCAACCATGAAATTGTTGAAAAGATCGATGACTTATTTGATAGATATGGCTGTTGTATTCAAGATGAAGAAAAAACATGGTCTGATTTTGAATCAAATCTTGTAGTATTTACTCAATTAGATCCTGATGAAATCTATTCAGAAGTTTTTGAAAATTCAGAATATGATATAGAAAAATCAGCTTACTGGACTGATCCACTATTTAATGCAGATTATTATACCGAGTATATTAATTTACTGCACGAAAATTTTAATCAATGGATAAATAGCATTGAGACAAAAATAACTAACGATAATATTTTTTCTTTTAATAAAAATGATTTTTTTCTAATATTTAATTATACAGATACAATTGAAAAAAATTTTAAAATTTCAAGTAGACAAGTTTTACATATTCATGGGAAACAAGGTGCGAAAATTATAGTTGGTCATAACTGCAATTCAAAACCTGACTTATTAAAAATTACAAAAAATAAAGATTCCGATTATAGAGATATATCGGCCAGTGAGAGGATTAATACTATATTAAAAAATTCAGCAAAATTATATTATAAAAATTCTGAAAGTATAATTAAAAAGTACAAAAATAAATTTAATAGTATTAAAAATTATGAAGAGGTTGTTTTTATTGGATTTTCCTGTGGGGAAGAAGATGAGTTATATGTAAGAGAGGTTTTTAAGTACGCAAAAAAGATAACTTTTTATTATCACACTGAAAAAGATATAAACAATTTTACGAAACTAGCAAAAAAACATATGTTTAAATACTTTAATATAATTAAGTGGTAAAGTTACTTTGTTTTAAAACTTGAAAAATTTATTAAACACGAAATTTAAGATAAAAGCTAATATTTTAAAATTTTATTTTGACAAAAAATGATGCAAATTAATGCATCATTTTTTTAATAGTACATTTTTATATAACTATATGCTTTTTCGTAAACTTCTTCATCGCGAATTTTATATTTTAAATACATAATTTTTCTTAATTCTTGTTTTACAAGTCTTTCACCTTCGTTAGTTGTTTGCCAACCAGGGAATCTAACTTTTTTAACTATATCATCAATATCACTTACTATTCTTTCAACAATGACAGGTGTTTTTTGGTTTTTAACTTCATTAAATAATTCAGTTAATGCATTTTTTGCTTTTGCTTGTTCTTCTTCAGTGGATACTGTTTTTTCGGCCTCTACTGTTTCTTTTGCTAATTGTAATAACATTTTTAAAAATTCAATACTTGAAATAAGACCTTGTTCATGTTTTTCCTTTAATTCATCAAGTCTTTCTGCAAGTTTAATAAATTTTGGATTGTTTGCATGCTTTCTTAGTCTTGCTACTAACTTAATTTCAATCTCTTTTGATTGCTTTTTAGGATCCTTTGAAGACATTAATTCTTCCAAAACTTCTGCATTTATAACCAAAGTATCTAAATCATCTCTAACTGTTTCCACTGTTGTATTTTGATGTACTAATTCAATAGTTTTAGCACCAAGAGCATACCAAACAAGCTTTCCTTGATTGCTTATTGGTTTAACTGATTCATGAACTTTTGTTAGCCAAATATAATCTGTTTTGTATTGGTCTAATATAGGATCAGGTGATAAAGTTTCCCAAGCTCTATGCAAAACGGAATAATGACTAGCAAACTCATCTTTTTCTTTATTTGTTGGTAAACATTCTTGCGCCATCATCAACCCTTCAAACCCTTCTATTGTTCTATCTATATTAGGAAAGAATGATAAACATTTATCAACCAATTTTTTAATTTGATTTTTAACTTGCGATATATTAGAAATCACTTTTGCAACGCTATCATCATCAAAACCAAGAGCATTTGCAACATTATCAAAAATACCCAAATAATCAACAATTAAGCCGTTTGTTTTATTTGCATAAAGTCGGTTTGTTCTACAAATTGCTTGCAGTAATGTATGATCTTTCATTGGTTTGTCTAAATACATCGTTTGCAAGATTGGAGCATCAAATCCTGTCAACAATTTTGATGTAACAATTAAAAGACATAAAGGATCAGCAGGATCTCTAAATCTGTCCAATAATTTAGATTCTTCATCACGACTTAATTTGTATTGTTTATATTTATCTGCTTTATCTCCTTCAGTATGCATAACAATAACACTCGCTTCAGGGCCTAAAATCCTATCTAATTCATTTTTATACAAAACACAACACTCTCTATCGTATGCAACAACTTGTGCTTTAAATCCATTCGGTTTAACTTTTGTAATATAATGTTCTGCAATATGTTCACAAATTTTCTCAATTCTACTTGGAGTTTTAATTAATGCTTCCATTTTAACTTTTTTAGCCAAATCAGATCGTTCTTGGTCTGTCAAGTCCTGTGCTAATAAATCAAACTCTTTATTAATTGTTTCGGTATCAATGTGTAATTCTAATGGTACTGGTTCAAAATATAGAGGTAGTGTTGCATTATCTCTAATTGAATCAGAGAAAGAATATTTTGACATATATCCTTGCTTATCTTCTTCAGCACCAAAAGCCCAAAATGTGTTTTTATCCGCTTTATTGATTGGAGTTCCTGTCAGTCCAAATAAGAATGCATTGGGAAGAGCAGTCCTCATTTTTCTACCCAAATCGCCTTCTTGAGTTCTATGAGCTTCATCTACTAAACATATAATATTATCTCTATCATTTAAAACACCATCTACTTCACCAAACTTAAAAATTGTTGTAATTAAAATTTTTCTTGTGTCTTTTTCAAAAAAGTCAATTAAGTCTTGTTTGCTTTCTGCTCCGACTAAGTTTGGTATATCAGAAGCGTTGAATGTTGCTGTTATTTGAGTATCCAAATCCAATCTATCTACAACAATACAAACTGTTGGATTCCTTAATTTTTCAGACATCCTTAGTTTTTGTGCTGCAAATACCATCAAAAGTGATTTACCACTACCTTGAAAATGCCATATAAGTCCCTTTTTAGGATAACCATTCAAAACTCTTTGAACAATCATATTAGCACCTTCATATTGTTGATAACGGCAAATTATTTTTATTTTTCTAAATTTCTTATCAGTAGCAAACATTGTAAAGTTTTGCATTATATCCATTACAATAGCTGGTGTAAGCATATTTTTTACTGATTTTTCAACATCAGCTAGTGTACCTTCATTTTTATCAGTAGGTGTATGCCATGGTCCCCATAATTCTATAGGCATATTTACAGAGCCATATCTATAACATTTTCCTTCACTGGCAAAATTTAGCACATTAGTAACAAACATTTGAGGTATGCTTTTTTCATAATCACTAATATCCCCAGCTCCATCAAGCCAACTTATAGCACTTCTTACTGGTGTTTTTGCTTCTCCAATAACAACAGGTATACCATTTATTAATAAAACGATATCCAATCTTTTACCACCATCTTCACGAGGAAAAACGAATTGATTTGTAACAATATAACTATTGTTGGACAAATTTTCAAAATCAAAAAATTTTATAGAAACAGATCTATTATTTTCTCCAAAAGGGTATGAATTATTTTCAAATAAAGCTTTTTTAAACAACTCATTGCTTGCAACAAGATTATGGGGTTGCACTGTTAAAATAATACTTTTTAACTTATGTATAACTTCATCAGCTCTGTCAGGTTCTTCCGCTATTTCAGGATTCAATTCTATTAATTTTTCTTTTAATATACTTTCACATAATACATCACTAAAATGTCTTGGTAAATCATCAGAGGCAACATATGTCCAACCATTATTTCTTAATGTTTTTATTATAAGTTGTTCTACTGTATTATCTTCATTAAACATTTAATGCCTCCTTTATAATTTTTCTTTCTAATTCTTGTAAATATATTTTTTGATTGTTTAAACTTGCTATTATTTTAGATATATTATCCATAAAATTAACAATATATATTATTTTATTTTTCTCTGGAATTTTAATTTCACTTGATAAAAACTCCTTTTTATTTAAATGTCGTAATCCACTACCTCTAAAGAACTTTTCATCATAATATTTTTGATTACAAAGTAAATGATAATATATAAATTTTATTAAATCTTCCTTAGGTTTAATAACTAATGCATCTGTAGAATAAGCAAATGGACCGTTATAATATTGACATAACATTGAACCGCCCGTATTTAAAATTAAAAATTGACCATTTAAAAGATAACTATTATAATATCCTTCTTTTTCTCCACTAGTAAAAAATTTATATTTACCATAAGGTATTTGATCTCCAGCTTTTATTTCTGATTTATTTTGTATTTCAACCATAGATTTTATTGATTGATAATTCCCATCCATATTCCCATAAATATGAGAATAATAATTAAACAAAAGATCTTCTGATTTTTTAATTTGTTCTTTTATGCTAGACTTTATATTTTCAATTTTCCAAAGTATGTTTGCTAATCTTTTTTGTTCTTCGAAATCTGGCAATTCAAATTCATACTCTTTTAAATGTTCCCACTTAACTCTCGGAGATAAAGAACCCGCAGATTTTTCAACTGCATAATTAAAAAATTCTTCATTTTGAATAACAAAGGGTAGAAAAGCTGGAAAAATTTTATTTTTAATAGCCTCAATAACAATAATATCCCCAGAGCAAATTCCATCAAATGGAGCAACCGCAGCTTTATGTAAATACGCTCTTCTTCTACCGAATAATATTTGCCCTCTTTTAAAAGTTTTAGTAAAAGTATTATTACCATTAGTATCATATTTATCTATTGTAATTTTATTACTTTCCAAATGTTCCAAACCAATGGAAATACTTTTATCTGATGATTTTTCTTTGAATTCTACTGCAACATCTTTTAATTTTACTCTCATATTTATCCTCTAAATTTTTCTTTTAATTTTACATACATTTCTTTTAATAATTTATTTTCATCTTTTAATTTAGAAATTAATGTATGTAAATCACATTCTTCAGTTTGTTGTGGTTCTTCACTCTTAATTTTTGTGTATAAAGGCAAACTTAATAAAAACTTTTGTCCTTCAATTTCTTTTATTGTTTTAACTGCTGAAAACTCACCATCATTTACATAATTGTGGTAAGCATTAGAAATTTTTTCAATGTGTCTATCTTCTAAATAACTTTGACCGTTTTTTCTAGTAACCTCATTTAAAGCATTTATAAACAATATTTTATTTTTTCTTTCTGCTGGTTTATTTTTGTTGCATATTAAAATACAAGCTTCCATTGGTGAATTAAAGAATAAATTTGGTGCAAGTCCTATAATACATTCAATATAATCTTTTTTTATAAGTTTTTCTCTCATTTCAGCTTCTTCATTTCTAAACAAAACTCCATGAGGGAATAAAATAGCACATCTTCCTGTTTTATCATTCATACTACACAAAATATGTTGTAAAAAAGCATAGTCGGCTCTTCCTTGAGGCGGAGTACCTAAAATGTTTCTTCCATACGGATCATTTGCAAACATTTCACGATTCCATTTCTTTATTGAATATGGTGGATTTGCTAAAACGACATCAAATTTTTTTATTTGCCCTCGTTCAATAAAACCTGGGTGCGAAAGTGTATCATCATTAATAATTTGAAAATCTTTTATACCATGTAAAAATAGATTCATTCTTCCAATAGAAGAGGTAAGATTGTTTAATTCTTGACCATACAATTTAACATTTCTCCACTCCTTACCATTATTTTTTAAGTATGCAATAGAGGAAATTAACATTCCAGCAGAACCGCAAGTTGGATCATAAATACTTTCACCAGATTTTGGTTGTAATAATTCCGTCATTAAATGAACCAATGTTCTATTTGTATAAAATTCTTGAGCTGTATGACCACTATCATCTGCAAATTTCTTTATCAAATATTCATATCCTGTACCTAATTCATCTTCTGGACAATTTTCTAATGAAAGGGTTTTAGAACTAAAATGTTCAATCATTTCTTTTAATAATGAATCAGGCAATCTTTCTTTATTACTCCACGGAGCATCACCAAAAATACCTGTTAATTTATCTTTGTTCGCTTTTTCAATAGCTCTAAATGATTTAATTAAAATCTTTCCAATATCAGTACTTGCTTCTCTAACTTTTTTCCAATGTGCATTTTCTGGAATGGAAAATCTATGGTTTTCATCAAATTTGGCATATTCATTATCGCCGTTTGATTCTTTAAGAGCAAGTTCGTATTCTTCATCATAAACATCACATAATCTTTTATAGAACAATAAGGGAAAAATGTACTGTTTATAACTTCCTGCATCTATATGCGTTCTTAACAAAACAGCTGAGTTCCACAAATATGACTTTAAATCTTCTATTGATATTCTACTCATTTATGTAACCCTCCTTTTTTAATAATTCAAATAATTCATCTTCCTGTGCAAACAATTTCTCCAAAGAATTAATGAAATCTGCTTTTACTTCATCAATGTTTATTTCTTTCTCAACTTCTGATTTCTTAATATATTTTTGCAAAGATAAATCAAAATCATTTTTTTCAATTTCATCCAATGTTACAACCTTTGAAAAATCTTGTTTATCAGTGAAATCTATATAAAGTTTATATATTTCATCAACATTTTCATCAGTAAGAATATTTTGAGCTCTTAATGGCGTAAAAATTTTTGTAGCATCTACAAATAGAACTTTATTTTTATGCTCAGGTATTTTTGTTTCTCTAAACACTAAAATACAAGCTGGAATTCCAGCACCATAAAATAAGTTATTTACCAAACTAACTACACATTCTAATTTATCTGATTTAACCATATTTTTTCTTATTTCATATTCAACATTTCTAAAAAGAACACCTTGTGGTAACACTACAGCATGTCGTCCTGTTCCTTTTGCCATTGAACAAACCATATGTTGTATCCATGCATAATCACCATAGCTTTTTGGTGGAGTTCCCCAAATATTTCTACCATATCTATCATTTGTCCACATTTCATCTCCCCATTTTTTAAGAGAGAATGGAGGATTTGCAATAACGCAATCAAATGTAGAAAGTTTGCCTCTGGTAACAAAAGCAGGATTTCTTAAAGTGTCGCCTTGAACAATTTTAAAATCTTCAGCGCCATGTAAAAACAAATTCATTCTAGCAATAGCTGAGGTAGATAAATTTTTTTCTTGACCATAGATTTTACCAAATGTTAATTTGTCATTATTCATATGTCTAATAGCTTCTATTAACATTCCACCAGTACCACATGCTGGATCATATACAGTTTCATTTGCTTTGGGATCTAATATTTTAATTAAAAGTTTTACTACTGCTCTAGGGGTATAAAATTCACCAGCTGTCTTTTTTGACATATCTGCAAATTTTTTTATTAAATACTCATAAGCATCTCCCATAACATCAGCAGAATAATCTTGGTTAGAAAAACTAACCATTGAAAAGTGCTCTACTAAATCTTTTAATCTTTCATCAGAAAGTTTTTGTTTATCAGTCCAACTTGCGTCATCAAAACTGCTAAAAACACCCATTAATGTATTAGGATTTGCTCTTTCAATTTGAAACATTGCATTAGATAATGCTGCACCTATATTTTCTGTTTTTTCTCTAATATCATTCCAATGACAACCATCAGGAATAGTAAATCTATGATTTTCAGGAAAGTTAGCATATTCATAATCTCCACCAGATTCTTCTAATGCTTGTTTTATTTCCGCATCAAAAACATCTGAAACCCTTTTAAAAAATAATAATGGTGTTAGATAACTTTTATATTCGTCTTGATTTATTGGTCCTCTCAATATATTACATGCTTCATATAAATGATTTTTTAAATCTATTTTTTTACCATCTTTATTTGTTATTGTCATTTTTTTCTCCTTCTTTATCAACAAATTCCATAATGTCCTGAGGTTGACAATTTAAAAATTTACACAGCTTTCCGATAGTGTCAGTACTTACACTTTTGTTAGCACTTAAATTTGCGAGGGTTGCACTTGATATCCCAGTCGCAACTATAATATCTTTTCTTTTTATATCGTGTCGCCTAAGATAATCGGCAAACTTATAATAAACTATCAAGACAATTCCTCCCATCTTTTTATTTTATATAAATAATAACATAAAAATTTAGAAATGTAAAGTTTTTGCTACAATTATATAAAAAAATTTAAAAATATAAAGTTTTTTTATTTTTATATAATTTAAAAATGGGATTCTGGCGTGTGCTTGTCTTGAACAAGTGGCGTCGCTAAAGCTCCGCCAGACAAGCACGCGCCAGAAAACTAAATTTGTCAATTTTTAAATAGAATGGTAAAAATAAAAACTTTGACACAACTAAAATTTTATATAAACCAACAAAAACTCAAAACACATTTCCGCAAACAAAACGGCATCTAAAATGAGAGGCTAGCAAAGGGTGAACCCATATTGCCCCACGCCTTCTCATTTTTTTACGATGCCGTTTTTTGTATTCACTCCTTTTCTTCGCTTTTTGGCTGGTGGTTGTAGCATAGTTCTCACAACAATTCAAGGGAAATATATATTTTGGTTTGAGATTAAGGCTTTACCTTAGTCTTTTTTCTTTGCACAAAATATATATTTCTTCTTCCTTGACTTGTTGTTTTCTAAATACAAATATATTGAGTTAGATTTGGAAAAGTTATTGTATGTTTAAGTAGATAAACATATATTTTCTTTATTTAACAATATAAAACCTAATTATTAGTCAAACTATGCTCTTTTTGTTTGTGCCAAATGGCAAATAAAAGGAGTTATATATGAAAGAAGTAAAAAAGAAAAAAGGAATTTTAGATGATAACACAGTTATCACCTTAGGAAACATTGAAAAGTTATCTCAGTGTTTTGCGCTAAGTGCACTCAAAAGCATTAAGAAATATGCTTATAGTGCAACACCAAAAGTCGAAAGATTGCAAAGTCTATTAAGGAAAGATATTTGCTATCACAAGAAATTAGATACATATTCCGATGCCTACGATTTAGTACAAGAATCAAGTTTGTTTCTTTGCAAATTCATAGGACACAAACTCGGTGAACTTTGCATAAATTCAAAATCAAAGTCTGGCAAGATAGATAATCTTAAAAATGCTTGCTTAAGAGTTTTGCAAGTATATCTACGAAAAGAATTAAAGTTTTCAAACAACACAGTAGACGAAGAAGAATGTTTAGAACTTGCAGTGGATAAGCCAATCATTGAAGATAAGCCAGACTACACAAAAGTCAAAGAAGTCTTATCAAAAATTATACAAAATAGGCTTGAATATCAAATCTTTGAATACTATTACAATGGAGTTGCACCAAAACTCATAGCAGAATTTTTAAATATAAGCGTTGACAGAGTTTACAGACAAAGAAGAAGATTTAAAGATAGATACTCCTTGCTTTGTATGTAAAAACAAGTATTCCACAATAAAAAGTGGAATAATTTTTGAATATTGCCTTAACTTTCACATATTTTCGTGGCTATATATAGAGAAGAATAGTAAAAAATGTGCAACTTTTTGCCAAAAACAACAACTTTGTTTGCAAATTGTTTGGGAAAAGTATCAGTTTACTACCAGTTTTGTTCCTTACAATACAACCACATTTGTGCTATTCTCTTATTGAAATTAAATTAGACAACGCAAATGGCAAGCCGTGAAGTTAGTTTTATTGGTATGCTTTTAGCCAAAATTTAAGAGTCAGTGGTTGCATTTATGGGCGTAGAAAAAATTTTTTCTATGTCTTTTTTAATTCCAAATTTTAGAAAAAAGGAGTTAAGAAAATGCAAACATTAAAAGTCGAAAATGTGAATGATTTGGACCTATCGTTTCTCTCAAATGATTTTTTCATTGAAATTTTAAGTTTAATCATTCAAAACAAAAAAGGACAATGCAACCCTGGCGTGTGCTTGTCTTGAACAAGTAAATGAGATCCTGGCGTGTGCTTGTCTTGATACAAGTGATTAGTCTTTCGGGTTCAAAGTTTAAACGAAAACTCACTCTTGTCAAAGGTAAAATGCATTGTTTCACAACCTTTGACAATAGTTTAAAAATCTAAATGTTAAAAATACAAATTCGTTTCCGTTTGTTTCGCCCCTGTCGAAAGATGAAATCTATAAAATAAAAGGAGAAAATAAAATGAAAACAGCAGTAATATATGCCCGTTACAGTTCTGACAGTCAATCTGAGCAAAGTATTGAAGGGCAGATTCACGTTTGCAAGGACTATGCAGAGAAAAATAATATTGTCATCGTTGACACCTACATTGATAGAGCAATGACAGGAACAAATGATAACCGAGTTGCTTTTCAAAAGATGCTGAAAGATAGCAACAAGCATCAATTTTCAATCGTGCTTGTCTACAAACTTGATAGATTTTCGAGAAACAAATATGAAAGTGTTATCCATAAGAAAACACTTAAAGACAACGGAGTAAGTCTTGTCTCTTGTATGGAAAA
>CALWEY010000039.1 GCA_944377435.1 uncultured Clostridia bacterium
CTTATTTAAATCTGCCATTTTTTTTTACTTCCTTTTATTCTATTTTTTATTTTTAATTTTTATCAGCAATTGCTTTTAAGCAAACTGCAAGACCTCTCATAGGTGAAGATAACATGCCAACAAGTTGAGCAAGTAATACTTCTCTTGAAGGTATTTTTGCAAGTTTTTTAACAGCATCTGCGTCTACAATGTTTTTATTGTAAATTCCGAATTTAATTGTAAAAGCACAATTTTCACTTGATGCACCATCAACAATTTTTGCAGGAGCAATTTCGTCATCATAGCCAAAAGCAACTGCATTTGTGCCTTCTAGGTAACTTTCGCAACCTGTGTAGCCAAGTTCATTTAATGCTCTTAAAACAAGTCTATTTTTGTATACTCTATATTCTGCACCGTTTTTTCTGAAATCAGCACGAAGTTTTGTATCTTGTGCAACGGTGAGTCCACGATAATCAACAAAAACAACTGTTTTTGCTTTTTGAAGTTTTTCTTTTATTTCTTCAACAAGCGCTTGTTTTGCTTCTAAATTTGCACTCATTTTTGCCTCCTTTTTAGATTTGTATGTTTTAATTAAAAAATCCTTTTGGCCAAAGGAAAGCCGAAAGGATAATATACCAATCTAAACTTTACCTCGGCAAGCACAATAAATTGTTTACGAATAATCACTTGCTGTCTTTGGGAAAGGACAATATTTAATTAACGACACAATACTAGCACAAAAATTATTATATGTCAATCATTTTATTTTAAAGTTATAAAGTTTTTTCTTCATCTTTATCTATTTTTTCTTTGTCTTCTTTGTCAACTTTTGAAAATTGTGCATATTTGTTTTTATGAACTTTCTTTTTTACTCCATCATTTAAAGCACATTTTTTTGAAAATTTTGATTTATGTTTGTGATTTTCATATTTATATTTTTGTTCATCATAATAGTTATAAACTTCATAGTCGCCCATTTTTGATAATATATTAGATGAATTTGTTGGTGGAGTGTATTTATAATCATCTGTTTTTTTATAATTTTGTTGTTGTCCGCTTATTACAGAATTTTTTGGAATTTTATAGAACTTTTTAAACTCATTTATATTTATTGAATCAATAGAATTTACAATTGACTTTATTTGTGAAAATGTAAGTGCACCCTTTTCAATATTTTCGCATCTAAAAGCGCGTTTGTTTTTTACAACTTTTACATCACCTTTATTAAAGGTATGATCCACAAAAGCAAGCTCTGTTACTTTGTTTTTTATTTTATATTTATTTCTTTCTCTTGCTTCACCTTTAAGTGAACAATATTCAAATCTTTTTGAAAAGCATTTGCTAAGCATGTTGTTTGGGTGCAATATTCCACCATGGAAGTCAGAACCACAAGTGATATATAAGTCATATTTTTCTGCTATCTCGTACATTTTGTCAAAAGCTCTTGGAATGGTATTTTCGTTATGAAACAATTCAACAAAATCTAAGCCATTGTTTGAAGATTTTTGCACAATATCTATAAACCTATCAAACATTTCCATTTTTGTTTTAATATGTTTTTTGTCCGTAAAAATTTCTTGTTGTTCAAATTTGATTGTATTTCCGTGTGCAATTCCTACTTTACCGCCTGCAGATTTTATCATATCTATTATATCAAAAATATCTTGCTTACTATTTCCATCTGCCACATCATTATTCCTTGGCTCTTTATAGAAAATGTCTTTTATAATTGTATTTATTTCACTTTGTGATACATTTAAAAATAATGCGGAACTTTGCAAAAATTTATTTCTTATTTCCTCATGAGAATTTAAATGAGCACAATCCTCATAAATTTTAAATGGAATTTTTGTTTTAAATATTGTCTCCAAATATTTTTTAGCACAAATAAGTTGTCTGCCCGTATTTATTTTTATATTTTTTAACACTCTTTTTTTGATTATTGTTGCATCTGTTTTTTTGTGTACAATTTTAGAATATGCAATAAGATTTTTATCGTTTATATCATAATCATATCCAAGCATATGACATTTTGAATATATCGACCGTCCACTTGCGTTTAATCCAACCGATTTTAAACTTGCGTTTAATTCTATTCCCGGAATAAACTTTAAATGTTTGTATCTTTCGGAATCGCTTTTTAATATTTTTACCGCTTCTACACACCCTAGTATACTTTCATGGTCAGTTATTGAAAAACAAACATCTTTGTTTTCTTTTTCTGCCATTGCGTTTAAAGTATCTAGAAGTTTTTGCACAGTGATATCAACCCCATCTTCATAAGAGTGTACAGTGTGTATGTGCAAATCTATAAAAGCGTATCTCTTCATATTTTTCTCCTTTGTTAGTACAAATTGTCTATATAGTCAATTAAATCTTTTGGTAAACTGCTTTTTATTTCATTTATTTTTTTATTAGCTTTATCTTTTAAATTAAATCTTTTTAAACATTCAATATATATTACATCTAAATATATATTGGTCTTACATAACTTATATATGTCTAATATTTTCATTATGTTTTGCTTTATGCTGTTTGTTAAAAGTTCATTTTGTTTATCATATCGTTTTATTTCACTTTCGGTTAAGTCTTCATAGTCCTCGTTTTTTTGTTGTGAGTATCTTTTAATCAATGTTTCTTTTAAAAGTATTGCTCTAAAATATCCTTTAACTGCATTTTCATAGTCTTTGTCTTGTTCTCTTAAAAAAGCATAACATTCGTATAAATTTGCCGGATAACTATTTAAAAAATTATCATCTAATTCATTTTCAGATTGGTTTAAATATGAATAAGTTAAAATTTGATTGTATTCATTGGAGTTTATAACATTTTCTAAATCTACATTATAACCATTTTCAACATCTGTTGAAATATAACCACAGTAAGGACAGACCTGTAGATCAAAGTTGATATAATTTTTGTAACTTTCAAGTGAAACAGAATCTAAATCTTGTTTATCAAAAACAAGATAGTCATCACTTTTTTTGCACCTTGCACATGTTTTATTATAATATTTACAACTCATAAAACTCTCCTTAAACTTTGGTTTTATTTTGTGAATACTATTTATTTTCATTTTTAGTGTATCACAAAATATTTTACATTTCAATAGCCGATTAAAAAATATGCAAAACTCCCCTAAAAGAAAGTTTTGCATATAAAACACTTTTTATTCTTCTTCTTTGTTTTCTTTTGTTTTAGTTTCTGTAGTATCTTTAACTTCTTTATCTTCTATAGGTTCTCTTTTATAATTGTTTTCGCTTATCATTGCTGGCATAAAGCATAACAAAAATAGTACAAAAACAATAAATTGTGGAACAAAAACCCAAACAAACTCAACATCAAAGAACATAAAAATTGTACCCATTATAAATTCTATAACAAAATACATAACTGTCATGGTTGTAACGGGTAAACCAACAACTTGTTTTTTGCGTTTTTCATTTGATACAAAAAAGAATGCAATGGTCATAAACAAAAATGCAAGCACAACAAAAATTAAAGAAACCCAAAACGATGTGTGCAAGTTATTTGTTACCAAAAATAAAACAATTAAATAAGCAACAAAGAAAACACCAAAGCCAAGTCCGAGTTGAAGTTTTTTTCTATCCATAAATACTCCTTTTATTATATATGATAACAAAATAATTAAATTTCGCCTAATGTTTTTTTTGCTTTTCTTGTTTTGTTGATTATATTATGTATTTTAAAAATATTTAAGTTGTAAACAATTGACAAAAAATTTAAAAAGTTATAGATTATAAGTGCTATGAAAAAGTTGGCGACTTTGGAGCACGCAAAAGAAATTTTGCCGTTTAATTCTTTCGTAAAAAGATAAAAAGTGAATGCAAAAAAGCATTAACAGGGGTGGAACCGCGGTTAAAGTAATCGTCCCCATGTCAATTTTTTTGACATGGTTTTTTTATATAAAAAATGTCATATTTATAAGGAGAAAAATATGGAAAACAACAATGTAACAATGGATAAAATTGTAAGCTTGTGTAAAAATCGTGGAATAATTTTTCAAGGCAGTGAAATTTATGGTGGCATGGGAAACACTTGGGACTATGGCCCTGTTGGTGTTGAAATAAAAAACAACATTAAGCGTGCCTGGTGGAAAAGATTTGTTCAGGAAAATGACAATTCTTTTGGTGTTGACGCAGCAATTTTAATGAACTCAAGAGTTTGGGAAGCAAGTGGTCACACAACATCTTTTAGCGATCCAAAAATGGACTGCAAAGAATGTAAAACTCGTCATCGTGCCGATAACTTGATTGAAAACTATTGCATTAAACACAAAATTGATGGCGTTATACCTGACAAAATGACCAACGAAGAAATGGAAAAATTTATTGAAGAACACAAAATTGCCTGCCCTGTTTGTGGAAAACATAACTTTACACCAATAAGACAATTTAAACTTATGTTTGAAACAAGTCGTGGAGTAACCGAAGACAACACTGACAAAATTTATTCAAGACCAGAAACAGCACAAGGTGAATTTGTAAACTTTTTGAATGTTCAAAGAAGTATGCGTGCAAAAGTTCCTTTTGGAATTGCACAAATCGGTAAAGCTTTTAGAAATGAAATTACACCCGGAAACTTTATTTTTAGAACAATAGAATTTGAACAAATGGAACATCAACTATTTTGTAAAGAATGTGATGATGAAAAATTTTATAATTTATACAAACAAAAAGCATGGGACTTTTTGGTAAGTCTTGGAATTGACCAAACAAAATTAAGATTTAAAGACCATGACAAACTTGCACACTACGCAAAAAATGCTTGTGATATCCAATACAACTTCCCTATTGGTTGGAGTGAACTTAATGGAATTCACAACAGAACAAACTATGACCTTTCTCGTCATCAAGAATTTTCTGGCAAAAATATGATGTATTTAGACCCAATAACAAATGAAAAATATATTCCATATGTTGTTGAATATTCTATTGGTGCCGACCGTCTTATGCTTACAGTACTTTGTGATGCATATCGTGAAGAAAAATTAGAAGACGGAGAAACAAGAGTTGTTTTAAAACTTGCTCCATTTATTGCACCATATAAGGCATGTGTTTTGCCACTTATGAAGAAAAATCACAGCCAAAAAGCACAAGAATTACACACTATGCTTGCAAAATACTTTATGTGCGATTATGACGAAAGTGGAAGTATTGGAAAAAGATACCGTAGACAAGACGAAATTGGAACTCCATATTGCATAACAGTTGATGATGACACACTAAACAACGGTACTGTTACAATTAGAGATAGAGATACAATGAAACAAGACATTGTTAAGATTGAAGATGTAAAAAATTATATACAATCAAGATGTGAATATTAAAAAACATAAAGAAAATAAAAAATGAAGTTTGTTAATAAACATAAAAAAACACTTTGAAAATCAAAGTGTTTTTTTATCGCCATATTTTTTAATTTTTATATTATTCAACAGTGACTGTTAATGATAAAGTGTTGTCACTATTTACTGGTACAGATACATCCTTGATTGAAACTTCAATAATTAAAGTGTATGTTTCTTCATAATCAAGTTGGGTTGCATCGGCACTTAAAGAAGTTCCAGGTTGTAAAGAAGCTTCTTCTCCTTTACCTTCTTTAATTGAAACAGTTAAATTAGAATTTCCAAAAACTGTTCCTGTTGTTTTTACATCAACTGCAGTTGTTCCCAAATTTTTACAAGTAATCTTATATGTAATTGTTTGTTGTTCTGTTGTAGGTCCAAATTGCACTTCGCCAACAGTCCAAGTATGAGTAGCAGAATCCTCTGGTTCTTCACCTGTTGTTTCATAAGTATCATCTCTATCTTCACTTCCTGTCAAACCACCAGTTACTTCGCCAATGAATTGAACTTTTGCTTGTGATGCGAAAGTAACAGTACTTGTTACATTATATGTAACACTTGTTGCTGCGTAAACGCCGAATGCCATGAGAGCTACTGCAAGGCAAAGTGATGCGATTGACGCAAATAATTTTACTTTTTTCTTCATAAATATCTCTCCTATAATTTTATTTATATATGTATATGTCAATAATTAAGTGGCGAACATAACTATTAACAAGTACACCAAAACTAAGGCAATAAAAGAACAACCAGAAAAAAACCTTGTTAAAGATAAAGGGAGATTTAATTAGGTTTTGGCTAACTGCCGTTTTGTTAACCATCTTTTATTGCCGTTTTAGGCTTTATGTAAGCCGATGTTTGATAGCATATTGCTATCAAATCAATATCAATATAGCAAACTGCTAAAATTAAGTCAAGGAAACTATGGAGATTTTTTGTAAAAGATTGGTTGAGCTAAGGAAAATTTTTGGATACACACAAAGGGACATGGCAAACATGCTCCATATCAGTCAACCGTCATATATTAGGTATGAACTCGGCACTAGCGAACCAACCCAACAAAATTTAGTAAACATTGCAAATATTTTTGATGTTAGTTTAGACTATCTACTTGGCAGAGTTGATTTATGAACTGTAAAAAATATGCTAAATTATAAATAAAATAATAAAAAAACACACAATACTATTAAATTTGTGTGTTTTTTCTTATAAATAATTTAAATTTTTATACTTTATAAAACTGTTTCAATTTTTAAATTATATATGCGTTTTGTCTTGTCATCAACTCTAAGTTTGTTAGATATTTCCATTCCGCCAATAACATAAACTTCGTTGCCACTCGCAAGCACAGGAAGATAATCTCTTAATCTTTTTGGATATTTTTGGTCAATTAGATAACTTTTTAATTTTTTTGTGCCACCACCAAATTTTTCAAAAATATCTCCATTTTGTCTAAATCTCCAGACAGCATCTTTTGGCAACTTGTCTGCATCATAGAAAAGACCATCATCGTTTGTTATTGAATTAACTTTTTTTGTTATGATTTTCCCAAAATTTGGAACTTCTATTGTGCCTAATTTATTTTTTTCATTAAAATATATTTCTTGTTTTTGTTTGTTTGTAAGAGTTATATAATCATATTCTTTATAAACGCTAACTTTAAGTGGTTGTTCTATGCGCTTTCCGTTCTCGCTGTTTTTAACAAATTCTTTTATTATTTCTATATGTTTACTTTCTATGTCTTTGTTTACTCCTATCATATGAAGTGCTTTATATATCATTCTGCTTATTATAGGATTTGGATAAACAAAATATGAAAGCGGAATTTTTACTTCTTTATCATTAACAATAAAAGCGTCTGTTGGAACTTGACTATTTATGTACTCATCATCTTCACTTGCAAGATTGCTAAAATTTATTATTGCATTTATTGCATTTGGCCATCTTTTTAAAACTACAGGCAAAATTTCATTTCTTATTAAATTTCTTGAAAATTCGTTGTCTTGATTTGTTTCATCTTCCACTGTTGGAATGTCGTTGTCTAAAATATAGTGCCATATTTCTTTTTCGTTTGTTTCAAGCATTGGCCTAATAAAAATGTTATCTCTTACTAAACTCATACCTTTTAGTCCTGTTATGCCACTGCCTCTAAAAAGATGCATAAGCACTGTTTCTGCCTGGTCGCTTTGATGATGTGCAAGTGCAATTTTGTCTACTATGTTTTTGTCTATCATAGATTTAAAAACATTAAATCTGCCTTCTCTTGCTGCACTCTCTAATGAAAGAGACTTTTCTTTGGCAAGAAGCGGAGCGTCAATTTTAAACTTATATGCTCTTATTCTATTTTGTCTACAATAATCCATAACAAACAAAGCATCATGTGCACCATTTTCTCTTATGCCGTGGTCGATTGTTATTGCAACAACTTCAAAATCAAGTTCACGCGAAAGTTTGTTTAAATAGTGAAGAAGTGCCATGCTATCTTTTCCACCACTTACACCAACTCCTACAACATCGCCCATTTTTATTAAATTATTTTCTAAAATTAGTCTTTTGATATTTTCCATACTTTTATCCTTATTTGTATTATACCTATATTATTGTATATTTTCAATGTAAAACTAATAATTATTTTAAAAATTTGTTAAATTTTTTGCGTTTTTTTACTATTTTTTCTGTTTTTTGCAATTTTTTACTCTTTTTCGATATTCTTTTATATTTTATTAAAATTCTAAAACTTAAATGATTTGATTTTTTTTTCTTTTATTTTTATAAAAACAAAATTTTTGTATATGAAGTTTTTATCTATTTATTTAAAAAGCAAAGCAAATAAACAACACAAAAAAGTTTTTTAAATTTACAGTTCAGTCAGTTTTTTTCTTAAAAAAATTACAGCACACATATGCTGTAACTTTTAATTATTTATTTTTATCATTATCATATTTTGTTGTGTTTGTTGTTGAATGTTGCCAAGCAATTATTATTCCAAGTCCAAGTGCACTTAGCAAAAACACACCAACAAAAGCGATTATACTGAAAATATATTTTGTTACGCTTAATGTGTTTGCCATTTTAATTGCGCTTAGCACAATCATAATAATTGCGAAAATCATCACAAAAACACAAGTTGTTATTAAAATACCATAAATAGATTTATTTAGTTTCATTATCTTGTAAAGTATTTGTTTGCATCTTTTGTATTTTGTTTGCTTTATATAAAGTTGCTGTAACACCAACAAGTGCAGAGCAAATTACAAAAGCAATACTAAGTGCAACAATCCCCCATATTTTTGTTTGTGTTGTTCCATTTAGAAACATGCTGTTTGCAAGAACAATGATAAATATAACACTTGCAACAGCGCCGATTGATGCTAGTATTGTTATTACTAGGTTCCAATTTACTTTTTTCATGATATCTCCTTTTTTATATGATAATAATATTTTGTTCATATTGTCAAATTTTATTAGTCGTTATTTTTTTCTATATTTTCTTCTATAACTGTTTCAATTTGATTTTCTTCTTCTTCGTGTTCACTTGTTGCAAGACAGACAACATTTGCACCTTCTTTAAGTTTCATAATTTTTACACCTTGTGTATTTCTTGAAATTAAACTTATATCTTTAACCGGTGTTCTAATTATTACTCCATTATCGGCAATTATCATTAAATCTTCATCAAGTGAAACTTGTTTAAGTCCAACAAGTTTTCCAGTCTTTTCGTTAAATGTTCCTGCTTTAACACCTTTTGCACCACGGCTTGTTAATCTGAAATCTTCAACGCTGTTTCTCTTTCCATATCCCTTTTGAGATATTGTTACAATTTGAGCATCTTTTTCGCCTTTTTTGATTACTGTCATGCTTACGACATGCTCACCACTAGCTAAATTTATTGATTTAACACCTTGTGCAGTTCTTCCCATTGCTCTTACTTTTTGTTCGCTAAATCTTACACATTTACCATCGCTTGAAGCAACTAAAATTTCATCATCGCCAGAGGACTGCATAACATCAATAAGTTCATCGCCTTCTGCAAGAGATATTGCAATTTTGCCGTTTTTTCTTATATTAGAAAACTCTATTAGTTTTGTCTTTTTAATTAAACCATTTTTTGTTGCCATAACTAAATTGCCTGTTGTGTCGCCACTGCATGGAATAATTGTGTTGACCTTTTCGCCAGAGTCTAGTGGCAATAAATTTATCATTGCTCTGCCCTTTGCTTGTCTTTGAGCTTCTGGAATTTCATAAGTTTTTAATGTGTAAACCTTTCCAAAGTTTGTAAAGAACATTAAATCGTCATGAGTTGAAGCAATAAATATATGTTCAACAAAGTCTTCTTCTTTTGTTTTATGAGCACTTATTCCAACGCCACCGCGTTTTTGCGCTTTATACTCGCTCATACTCATTCTTTTTATATAGCCTTGATGAGTTTTTGAAACAACAACATCTTCTTTTTCAATTAGATCGGCAATGTTTATATCTCCAAGGTCATGGCTAATTTCAGTTTTTCTTTCATCACCGAACTGCTCTTTTATTTGTTCAAGATTGTTCTTTATTATGTCCAATACTTTTTGTTCAGAATTTAAAATGCTGTTTAATTCTTCAATAAGTTTTTCAAGTTCTTTATATTCCTCATTAAGTTTTTCAACTTCCAAACTTGTAAGTTTTGAGAGTTTCATTTCAAGAATTGCGTTTGCTTGAATGTCGTCAAGTTCAAAATTTTGTGTAAGTTTTACTCTTGCATCTTCTTTGTCGTCTGCTTCTTTAATTATTTTTATAACTTCGTCAATATTTGCAAGTGCAATTACAAGCCCTTTAACAATGTGCATTCTTTCTTCGGCTTTTTTAAGATCGAATTGTGTTTTTCTTTTAAGCACATCTTTTTGATGCTCTAAATAATAATAGAGCATTTCTTTTAAGTTTAATATTCTTGGCTTATCGTCAACAAGTGCAAGCATTATAATGCCTTCGCTTTGTTGAAGCATTGTTTTTTTGTAGAGCATATTTAAAACAACTTGTGCGTTTGCATCTTTTTTAATGTCTACAACAACTCTAAGTCCATCACGATCAGACTCTTCTTTTATATCAGATATTCCTTCAAGTTTTTTATTTTTTACCATGTCTGCCATTTGCATGATAAATCTTGCTTTATTAACACCATAAGGAAGTTCGGTTATAACAATTCTAAATCTTCCCGATGCTGTTTCTTCTATTTCGGCTCTGCCTCTAACAACAATTCCACCCCTACCTGTTTTATAGGCGAGTTTAACTGCGTTTTTGCCCATTATTATTCCACCTGTTGGAAAATCTGGGGCTTTTATATATTCCATAAGTTCGTCTATTTCGATATCTGGATTATCTATAAGTGCCTGAACACCGTTTATAACTTCGGTTAGGTTGTGTGGTGGTATGTTTGTTGCCATACCAACGGCAATACCGTCTGCACCATTTACAAGCAAATTAGGGAATTTTGAAGGAAGAACTCTTGGTTGCATTAAGGTATCGTCAAAGTTTGGATAAAAGTCTACTGTTTCTTTGTCTATATCTTCAAGCATAAGTGCAGCAATTTTGCTTAATCTTGCTTCTGTGTACCTCATTGCAGCTGCACTGTCGCCGTCTACTGAACCAAAGTTTCCATGTCCGTCAACTAATGGATATCTAATTGAAAAGTCTTGCGCAAGTCTAACAAGTGCATCATAAACAGAACTATCGCCATGTGGGTGATATTTACCCATTACTTCGCCGACAATTCTTGCACATTTTTTATATGGCTTATCGTTAAAGTTATTAAGTTCGCCCATAGAATATAAAATTCTTCTATGAACAGGTTTAAGTCCATCTCTAACATCTGGAATTGCTCTTGAAACATTTACCGCCATTGCATATGAAATAAATGATTTTTTTAATTCGTCTGTTGCTTCGACCTGTTTTATTTTCGTGTTTTCAAACAGTTCGTGCAACTCTTTTTTCTTTTCTTCCATTTTTCTTTCCTTTTATTAAACATCTAAATCTTTAACAAGTGTTGCATTTTCTTCTATAAATTGTCGTCTTAAATTAACATCTTCACCCATAAGTTGATTGAACATTGCATCTGCTTCAACTGCGTCTTTCATTGTTATTTGAACAAGCACCCTATTCTCTGGGTTCATTGTTGTTTCCCAAAGTTGTTCTGGGTTCATTTCTCCAAGACCTTTATATCTTTGAATTGTTACACCTTTTCTTCCAAACTCGGTTAAGTTTGCTTCAAGTTCTTCATCAGAGTAGAAATATAATTCTTCTTTGCCCCTATTTAGTTTATATAGTGGTGGTTGCGCTGCATACACATGACCTTTTTCAATAAGTGGACGCATAAATCTGAAAAAGAATGTTAAGAGTAATATTCTTATATGAGAACCATCGACATCGGCATCGGTCATACAAATTATTTTGTTGTAACGAAGTTTGCTTTCGTCAAAGTCATCATGTATTCCTGCACCAAACGCTGTTATCATGCTTTTTATTTCGTTGTTTTCAAGTATGTGATTAAGTCTTGCTTTTTCTACATTTAAAATTTTACCCCTAAGTGGAAGTATGGCCTGAAATCTTCTATCTCTGCCTTGTTTTGCACTGCCACCAGCCGAATCTCCTTCGACTAGGTATATTTCGCAATGTGTAGGGTCTTTTTCGGTGCAATCTGCAAGTTTTCCTGGAAGTGTTGTGCTTTCAAGCACTCCTTTTCTTCTTGTGGACTCTCTTGCAAGTCTTGCAGCTTCTCTTGCTCTTTGTGCTGTTATGCTTTTTAAAACAAGTTCTCTGCCATATATTGGATTTTCTTCCAAAAAGTCACCAAACCCTTCGGTTACTGCCTTTTCAACAGCATAACGCATTTCACTGTTGCCAAGTTTTGTTTTTGTTTGACCTTCAAACTGTGGGTTCATAAGTTTTACACTTACAACAGCTGTTAAACCTTCTCTACAATCATCACCAGAAAGTTTTTCGTTTTCTTTTAGTATTTTATTTTTTTGTGCATAATCGTTTATAACTTTTGTGAGTGCGTTTTTAAAGCCGACAAGGTGTGTTCCACCTTCTTCGGTGTTTATGTTATTTGCATATGTGTGTATTATTTCGTTATATCCATCATTGTATTGAAAACTTACTTCAACTTCGCTTGTATCGGTAAATTTATTAAAATAGATAGGATGTGGGAAAAGTGGGTTTTTGTTTTTGTTTAAAAATTCAACAAATTCAATTATTCCACCTTTAAATTCAAAAACATCTTTTTTCTCTTTGCCTTCTCTTTTATCTTCAAGAGTTATCACAATCCCCTTATTCAAAAAGGCAATTTCTCTAAATCTGTTTTTAATTGTTTCATAGTCAAATTCAACTGTTTCAAAAATTGTGTCATCTGGTAAAAATGTTACCGTTGTTCCACGCCTATCAGACTTCTCCATTTTTTTAAGTGGTGCATCAGCAATTCCCCTTGAAAATTGCATATAAAAGTGATAGCCATTTTGATACACATCAACTTTAAGCCATTTACTAAGCGCGTTTACACAACTCACACCAACGCCGTGAAGTCCGCCAGAGATTTTGTAACCACTCCCGCCGAACTTGCCACCTGCGTGAAGTTTTGTTAAAACAACTTCAACAGCGCTTTTGCCTTCTTTTTCTATTATTCCTGTAGGGATTCCTCTTCCGTTGTCCGTAACAGAACAAGAACCATCGGCATTTAAACTTACTTCTATGTGTGTACAATATCCAGCAAGTGCTTCATCTATACTATTATCCACAACTTCGGTAATTAAGTGATGAAGTCCTCTTTCGTCAGTTGAACCAATATACATTCCTGGTCTTTTTCTAACAGGTTCTAGACCTTCTAGAACTTGAATGTCTGATTGGTCATACTTTTCGCTCTTTGTTAGGTCCAATTCGTTTTCCATTATTTTCTCCCATATTTAGTTATATAATTATTCTCTTTATATATATTATATATACTAATAGTATTATATCATAGTATAGTATATAATGAAAGTGTTTTTTAAAAATTTAGACAACAAAAAAATCATCAAATTTGATGATTTTTTACTAGTATATTTCTACTATTTCGTCATTATCGATTTTTTGTAATTCCTCTGCAATAGATTTGCTCGTCAGCATCTCTTCTTCTTGCTGTTTTGTTGGTATATTTTTGCTGTAAACAAAATCTTGAAATAATTTAATGTTTTCTAACATAAAATTCTTTTCGCTTTCAAGTGCGCTTTTTTGCAATTTCAAAAAAATATAATCTTTGCATATCTTATTTATTTTTTCATTTATTTTGTTAAACTTTTTATTATACTTTATTAAATTAACCGTATAAAACACAGCATTTGTAATCATTGCTATTAACGAAAAAATAAGTACGGGCAAACTAATAAATGCAATTGCAAACAATCCTAATGTTGTTAATAAATAAACAAAATATTTAGGTTTTCTATTCTCAATACTTTCTTTAACACTTTCTTCTAGATCTCTTTGTTTTTTGCCAAGCTCATTATCATATATTTTTATCTTTTCATTTATTTCAATGAGTTTTTGCTTGTATATTGACATTGTGTTATACATTTCTTGTTTATCCATATTCTATCCAATAATGACATCAGTTTAACATATAAATTTATGTTTTTCAATACCAAAATAGAAAAATCACTTAAATTAACGTGATTTTTATATTTTAAATTTTGTTATTCTTTCTCAAAACAATCTTCGTGTTTTTCTTTGTTATTTAAGTTTTTTAAATATTCTTCGTTATACAACTCTACTGCGTGAAATAAATCAATTATTTTAACTTTTGTATCATCTAGCAAATCAACACTTACATAATATGGCAAACATATACGCTTTACTTTAACATCTTCTTTAACATAAGGCATTAAATTTAATATCAACTCTTCTTCGTTATAGGCGCCATTTTTTCTTTCCCTTAACAATTTACAAATGTTATACAACTTTTGGGAACCTTTAGATAATTCTATTCTAACTCTTGTAATTAAGCTACCATTATATCCAATTCCATCTTCCATTCCTTGTATTAAGTGATATTTATCAACTATTCTACTTATTTTGTTGTCTTTAAGTTCAACACATAGACCCGAGCCAAAATTCAAACACCTTAATTCAAATTCTTGTGTTGAATTAGTTTTTAAAAATTGAAGTTCTTCATTGCTAATATTTGCTGTTCCTAAATTTTTTCTGCAACGAGTTTTTAATTCACCTAATTTTTGAAATAACTCTTTATGTTCTGGTTTAAATGAATTTAATAGTTTTTCGTAATTTAAATTTTTCCACCCATTATTTTGTGTGTCATCCGTTTTTTCTCTAAGTTTTATAATTTGTTTACCCAATTCAAAATATGAATTTTTATCATCACTCATACAAATTCTCCTTAATTTACTATTATTGTATCACATTTAACATCAGATTGCAATATACAAAAAAATCACTTGATTTAAGTGATTTTTAACTAAAATAAAATGCTAAAATAATTCCTGCAATTATTGCCAGTATAAACATAACAAAAAATGTTATTTTTACTGCTGATTTTGGATAACCACTTCCAACTTTGCCCGTTTGCCCGTTCATAAATGTTGTATAGTTTTTATTTTTGTATTTATAGTTTACTTGATATGTTGGCACTATAAAATATGAGTATTTTTCTTCACTAAATGTTGTATTTTGATAAAATTCTGCAACAGTGTCATATGAGTATTGCGATAAAATTAAAGATTTTATTTTATTTCGCATAATGTTGTCGGCTAAACTTTTACATGCGTCAAGTTTTTGATTATAGTGTTCAACGCTATAACCTAAAATAAATGCCGAATTAAAACTCACCACTTCTGCCATGTTGTAAGGGTTTATTGAATTAAATGTTATTTGGTCTAGTTTTGAACTTGTTTCAACAAGCACATTACTATGCTGTGAGTTATATGTTCCACTTATGTTTCTATATGATGTGTAACTTCGTCCCCTTGAATCCGTTCTTGTTGTTCCCAATCTACCATGATATGATGTAAATGCCTTTGCATCAAATGAAAAGGTTGGAACGTAAACACCTTTCATTTCATCTATTGGTGGTGTTTTTTTGAAAAGATTTGGTATAAACCATTTTTTCTTTATTCCTTTTTTATATAACTCTCTAGCCTTTTCTTTCCCAAATTTAAACGGAATTATGCCGTCTGGTGTAAGTCCAATTTTTTCATTTTCATCAATCACGCAAGGACTTGAACAATATGGACAAGTTTTACTTACTTCAAGTGAGTTTAAAATTATTGTACTTCCACAACTAGAACATTTAAAAACTTTATTTTGTTTTACAAAATCGTTATACTCTTTTGTTTTTTGTTCATCTTTTCCGTACTCGTGCTTTATCACATCTTTGCTGATATTTATTTTTTCTATATTAGAACACGAAACACATTTAAGTCCTTCATCTTCTGGAGAAAACTTTAAAATTCCACCACAGGTTTTGCATTTGTCTTGATTTGCTTCAATTTTTGTTTGAGTCATTATTATTCAACCTTTGTTCCACATTCCGGACAAAACTTTGCACCTTTCTTTAATGTTGCATTGCACTTTTTACATTTTATTTCTTGTTTTATACTTGCACCACACTCTGGGCAAAACTTTGCATTTTTTGAAACAGGTTTATGGCACACTGGACACTCAGCACCCTGTTTTGCACCACATTCTGGACAAAACTTTGCACCTTCTTTAATTTGAGCGCCACACTTTACGCAAGTTGTTGTTTTTACTTTTGGTTTGTTTTGTGTTGTTATATTATCTGCAAAAACACCACCTATTGTTGTGCCTGCTCCAAGTCCAACACCAAGACCTGCAAGATTTCCACCACTTGGGTTTTGTGCTGCATCACGAATTGCTTGTGCTGCTTGATATTGAGTAAATGTTCCCATTTTGTCTTCAAGCACACCAAGTTTTGTTCTCTCATCGAGTGTTTTTTCAACTTCTTCTGGAAGTGATAAGTTTTCAATTACAACAGAGCAAAGTTTTAAGCCATATTTACTAAATTCTTTTGTTGAAGCAGTTAAAACTTCGCTTGAAAATTCACGATAGTTTGCAGCAAGGTCGAGTGCAGAAATTTTACTTTCTGCAATAGCATCAGTGAGTGCTTGAATAAGCATAGGTCTAATTTGCAAACCAACATCATCAACTTTATACACTTCGTTTGTTCCAAAAAGTTCTTTCATAAAAACTTTTGCATCTTCAACTTTGAATGAGTACACACCAAAACCACGAAGTCTTATTGTTCCAAATTCGTTATCACGCATCATGATAGGATTTTGTGTTCCCCATTTAAGACCTACAAATTGTTTTGTGTTTACATAGTAAACTTCGGCTTTGATTGGAGATTCAAATCCTGTTGGAAGTGATAAAATTTTTGTTAAGAAAGGAATGTTTTCTGTTGAAAGTTTATATGTACCCGGTGTGAATACATCTGCAATTTGACCTTTATGTACAAATATTGCAACTTGTGATTCTCTAACAACAAGAGTAGAACTTGTCATGATTTCATCTCTATCTGTAAGCGGAAAGCGATATACAATTGTATCTTTTGAAGAATCTTTCCATTCGATTACTTTTAAAAGTTGCTTTTTAAAAAAACTAAATAAACCCATATTTTTCTCCTTAAAATTCTAGTTATAGTCTATTACATATATATTTTTATGTCAAATATTTTACAATTATAAAGATTTATATAAAAGCATTTTACTTTACATTTTGTCATTTTTATTATAATATTTCTATACATATGCAAAAGAGAATTTATCCCAAGCAAAATATTGTAGTAATGCCTTCTCAATTTGACGAAAAGGTTCTTTTTAACAAAACTAAAAAGAAAAAAATTAAAGTTGACGAAAATTATAAATACAAAAAAAATGTATTTTATAGATTTTGGCAATTTATTTTATACTATTTTATTGCGCGTCCTGTTTTTTTGTTTTATGGCAAATTGTTTCTTGGCATAAAAGTTTACGGTAAAGACAAAATTAAACATATAAAAACGGGAGCAGTAACCGTTTCAAATCATGTGCACTATGTTGATTTTTGCATTGCAACACATTTTATTGCAGGAAATAGGCGTTCGCATATAATTTCAAACAAAGAAAATTTTGATGTTCCCATTGCTGGTAAACTTCTATCAGGTTATGGAGTTATGCCACTGCCCGACACAACAAAGGCACACATAAATTTTTATAAACAAGTTAATGTATATTTAAAAAAGAAAAGATTTATTCATTTGTTTCCAGAAGCAAGTATGTGGCCATACTACAACAAACTTAGACCATTAAAGTCGGGAGCATTCCACTTTGCTTGTAAAAATAATTTGCCTGTTATACCTTATGTTTTAGTTTTTAGAAAAAGTAAAGGTATTGAAAAACTTTTAAGGACTCGTCCAAGAATAAGTGTTTATATTTGTGATCCAATTTACCCAAATACAGAACTTAAAGGCAAAGACCAAAATTTAGACATACTAAATAGAACTCATATAGCAATGCAAAATGTTTTAGACGAACATAAAAGTTTTGAATATTGGCATTACATAACTGAAGAAGAATTTAATGAAAAATATAAAAATATAATTTAAAAAAAACACTAAAATCTTAACTTGTTTAGTGTTTTTTTATTGATTTTTTTCATTTTGTATTATATTTCCATTTTTTATAATTATTTTTTTGCAATTTATGTTGTAATCAAATTCTGTGCAAGTAATTAGTGTTTGTGTATTTTTGCAGTATTCTAATAATCTTTTTTTTCTGTTGTCATCAAGCTCGCTTAACACATCGTCTAAAAGCAAAACTGGTTTTGTGTTTGTTACATTTTCTAAAATGTTTAATTCTGCAAGTTTAAGTGAAAGTGCACAAGTTCGTTGTTGTCCCTGTGAACCAAATGTCCTTACATCAACATTGTTTATGCTAACTTTAATATCGTCTCTATGTGGACCGTATGATGTATAACCAAGCGCTAAATCTTTATCTAAATTTTTTTCAAGCACATTTATTATTTCTTGCTTTGTATTTTCTTTTATTCCAACATATTCAATACTTAAATCTTCTTTACCATCGGTTAAATAGCTGTGTGCATTTTTTGCATATGGAGCAAGCGTAAGCACAAAATTTTGTCTAAACTTTGCAATTTTTAGTGCACATTCGGAAAGTTGTTCGTTCCATATTTTCATTATATTTTTTAAATCTGCTAAACTTATGTTTGCCTTTAATTGCTTGTTTCTGTTTTGCAAAATTTGATTATATCTTGACAATAGATAAAAATATTGTTTGCTTGTTTGTGATATATCTATATCCATAAATCTTCGCCTGTCTTCGGGGCTTTCTTTTATAAGTTTAAGTTCGTCCGGAGAAAAGAATACACCATTAAACTCGCCAAGAAGTTCGCTTATTTTTTTGATTGGAATGCCGTTTATTTTAATTGTCTTTTTTTGTTTTCTTGAAAAAATAATTTCAACAGTGCTTTCTCCTATATCTTTTTTAATGTAAACTTTAATTTTTGCAATATCACTATTAAGATTTATTACTTCCTTTTCTCGTGATGCTCTGAAACTTTTTCCAACAACACAAAAATACACAGCTTCAAGTAAATTGGTTTTGCCCTGTGCATTTTCGCCACAAATTACATTTAAACCACTATCAAAATTTACCTCGCAAGAAAGGTAATTTCTATATGAATAAAGTTGTAATTTTGTTATCTCCATTTGTATATTCCTAAAATTTGTTTAATGACTTCTATAATTTTTAAATTGTTTCCATGAACAATATACACAACTTCTCCAACAATGTTTTCGTATTTCATTGGCCCATAATCAACACAGTCATCACTGTTTAATCTATTATCTCCCAAATAAAATATTTCGTCGTCTTCTATGTGTAAATATTTATTGCCATTTTCATCAGTTATAAAATTTTTATTATATAAGTCTCCACCATAATAAAACTGATTATATATAATTCTATAAGTTTCTTTATTCTCAATGTATTCTTCATTGAGTTCAACAAACTCACCTTGTCCACCATATTGAATGTATATAGCATAATAATTGTTTGCTGTTCCTTCTTGATTCCTTCCTGTATCCTTTATCATTATGTTATCGCCGGGCATCGCAATTACTCTTTTTATTACCAACACATCATTTGATTTTTGATAGATTATAACATCTCCATAAGTTATATCTTCTTTATTTGTTGTAATATAAACATGGTCTTCGTCCTTGCCACTAGCATTCAAAAGCGGTTGCATGCTTGTTCCTGAAATTGGGTAATATTCTAAAAACGCATTACAATAAAACATAACACCCAAAGCAAAAACAATGGGAATACATATTATTGTAAATATTATCCCCATTATTATATTTGTTTTTTTGCTTTTTAATTTTTTATATGGTGTATATTGCATTAAACTTCCTTTCTTATTGAAAATCTGCACCCACAATAGTTTTGCCTATATAAATCTATTTGTTTTGAAAGGTCAATACTTCTTTTATAACCATCGTGTTTTTTAAAGTCGGAAAACAAAAAGTTAACATTTGTTTCCTTGCTTATTTCTTCCCCTATCTGATTTATATGTTGTTCATTTTTGTGAGAACTTACAGTGAGTGTTGTTCCAAAATAATCATATCCATGTAATTTTGCATAAAGCGCTGTTTCTTTAAGTCTTAACTTAAAGCACTCATCACATCTTTTGCCACCTTCTTTTTCGCCTTCAAGTCCTTTTACTGTTTTTAAATATGTTTCTTCTTCGTATGTCGGCGAAACAATTTTTATATCTTTAAAGTATTCTATTACCTTTTGTTGATTATATAATCTTTTATCAAACTCTTCTTTTGGATAAATATTGGGGTTATAGTAAAATATTGTTATGTCAAAAAACTGTTTTAATCTTTCTATACACGCAGTTGAACAAGGACCACAGCAACTATGCAAAAGCAAAGTTTTTTTGCCATCTATGTTATCTATTTGTTCTTGCATTAGTTTATCATAATTAGTTTTTTGTAATTGCATTATAGCAATATCCTATTTGTGGATATTTTTCGCACAAATCTTTTAATGTTAATTTTTTTTCATCTTTATTTATATTTGTGTGAAAACTATATATTTTTCCACCAAATGCAAAAAACAAATCTACTAAAATTAAAACAGGGTTGTGAACAGGTTTTAAAACACTTAAAAATTTATCTTTTCCAATTTTTTCATAATGTAATGGAAAAACACCCAATTCTTCTTGGTCCTTTAAATTTATTTGCAAATCTTTATAGTCGCTGTACATTTCATCAATTTGCCCCTCATCTTCACCATATAAATACAATGTAACAGTGCTAATATTTTTATTATTGTTTATAACTTTAAAACAACTTACAACCTTTGCATCGCCAAGATCAGCAACACCATAGTCTGCTAATTCTTCTTTTTTTATTTCTTCCCAATTTTTATCAGGAACAAAATTAAATTCTTTATTTTTCATATTCTTTCCTTTTTGATATTATAATAAAATCCCATAAAAAACACAACTAAAACTAAAAAATTAACGCTAATTGTTTTGTTGATAAAACTTTATTTGTGTGTTAAACTATAAACATGAAAAATAAAAATATATTAAAATCAATTTTTTTACTTTCTTTTGTAATATTCACATTTTGTTTTAGTGGTTGTTATTATCCAAACGACCCAAGCGAAGATGTGAGTGGTTATGATGTGTCTTCATTTATTGCCGTTTATAGAAATGAAACAAATGAGCAAGGCATACTTTTAGAAAATTTTGCAACAAATGTTTATAGCAAATTACAAGCACAATTTGAAAGTGAAAATCTTGTTACAAGCGATAAAGTTACACAAATATTAAAAGTAGTTGTTTATGAATTGGCTTTAAACAAAAATGCAAGCAGTTTTTCAAGTTTAAATAATAATGCAAATTTAGATAACTATTTAATCTCGCTTCAAGAAGAATATAGACTAAACGCATCGTATATTGGTCTTTCGCTTGAAAATAAAGATAAATTTACAAATTATGTTTTTGAAAATATAATAATTAACTCACAAAACTCACAAACAGATAAAACAACTGTTGACAACATTGTAGATAGCGAATACACAAACAAACTTGAACTTTGCATAAATTCAACAATAACCGGTGGAGATAGTGCTTCAAAAAATATGTTCCTGCTTTCAGATAGTTTAGGTTTTAGTACTATTGAGGCAAAACAGTATCAATCAATTATAATTAGTCCAAGTAAATCGGGAAAATTTGGCACACTTATGTTTACGCTTCAAAGCGAAGAAAGTTTGAATCTTGAAGTTAAAATAACCTATCACAATATTCAAGACGGAACAAGCGAAAGCGATAGCAAAACTTTCAACATAAACAAAAGCACATCACCAAACAATATTATGACATATTATGAAACAAAGCAAACTTCTTTTATTTCAACAATAAACAAATCATTTGATAGCAACATTTTTAATAGTGAATCAGTTATATCCAATGCTATTGAAAATAACACATATTCACTTGCTTCATACTATAAAGCAAAAGAAACAAAAAACAATATAATAACAACATCAATAGACACATCACTTTTAAATACAGATTTTTGTGAAAATGGATTTATTGAAATTACTTTCTCGCCAGATAAAAATGCAAACTTTAAATTTGGTCTTTTTGCTTTTGTTGTTGCATAAAAAAATTCAAGATAAACTCTTGAATTTTTTTTATTTTAATATGATTCCAACAAATCATACAAATCGTTAAAGTTGCATTTAACTGTTTGTTTATAGTATGTTGTTCTATTTATATCTGAACTATCTACATAATTATAAACATAATATACATAATTTACACCAAAACCATTATCACCAGCAACATCTATATACATTTCGTCATACTCTATTGTTTGTGATGAGTTTGTTGGTGGATTATATTCTTTTCCATTAAGCATAATTGTTTGTTTTGTAGCAAAAGATAATTTTAAAGTATATCCACTAAAAGAAGGAAGACTTTGCGATGATTCGATTCTTGATGCGCTAAACAATCTTCCAGAGAACAATGAAGACAACACACTCTCTTCAAATGCACCGTTAAATTCTTTTAAGACTTCATTATATCTATCTGTATTGTGATCTTTATCACATGCAATATAAGAATCTGCATTGCCTGAAATATAAGCTGTAAAGGCATAAGGATCTTGTATTTCTGGACGATAACTTGTTTTTACAAAACAACATATAATTGTTGACAACACAAGCACTGCAACAATGCAATATGTTAATATTAGCCAACCTTTATTCTTTTTTGTCATCTTTTTTCTCCTTTTTATCTTTTGCTATATTTGTCTTTTTTGTTTTTGGTTTTGTTGTTGTTTCTTCTTTGTTTTCTTCTTTCTTTTGTTCGGCAATTATTTCTGTTTGATCTTTTGTATCTTCTTTACTCTCGTTTATCTCTATTTTGTCTGTGGTTTTTTCTTTGTCGTTTGTTTCTTCTAAATTTTCTTGTTCGTCTTCATTTAATTTTTGAATTGCTTTTTCTTTTTCTTTTAAAATTAAGTCGTAATCTTTTTGAGATATTATTCCTTCTTTAAGATACATTTCGGCTGTTTTTACTCGCATTTCTATTTCTTTTATTTTTTTCTCTTTTTCATTTGTCTTGCGGGCTTTTTCTTCTTCTTTTCTTCGTTTTTCAGATTGTTCGTCCATATGCTTTATTATTTCTTCTTTGCTAACTCCTGCCATAAGCATATCAACTTCGTCTTTATAGATTGTATCTTTTTCTAGAAGCAACTGAGCCATTTGTTTAACGAGTTCGCTATTTTCGGTTAAAATCTTCTTTGCTCGATTATAGTTATAATCTAATATTTTTTTAACTTCTTTATCTATTTCAAAAGCAGTTGTCTCACTATATTCATTTTTGCTTTGATAATTTCTTCCAACAAATATTTCTTCTTCACTATTAAAACTCATAAAGCCGAATTTATCACTCATGCCCCAAACTGTAACCATTTTTCTTGCAAGTTCGGTTGCACGCTTAATGTCGTTTGATGCTCCTGTTGAAATATCTTCCATGAATAGTTCTTCACTTAATCTGCCACCCATCATCATTGCGATTGTGTCATTTAGTTTAAGTTTGCCCATATGATTGTCATCGTTGTCTGGTCTACTCATTGTATAACCAGCAGCAGCACCTCTTGGAATTATTGAAACTTCTTGAACTTCTTCACAATGCTCTAAAAGTTTTCCAACAATTGCGTGACCACTTTCATGGTATGCTGTTATTAGTTTATCTTTTTCAGTAACAAGCAAACTCTTTTTTTGTGGCCCCATTAAAACTTTGTTAATTCCTTCGGTTATGTCTTGCATAAGAATTTTTGGTCTATGATTTCTTGCTGCGAGTATAGCAGCTTCGTTTAACATATTTTCAAGATCTGCACCTGTAAAGCCACTTGTTATTCTGGCAAGAGTTTGAAAATCTACATCATCTGCAATAGGTTTGTTTCTTGCATGGATTCTTATTATTCCTTCTCTACCCTTTACATCTGGAACATTTACATAAATTTGTCTATCAAATCTGCCCGGTCTAAGTAGTGCTGGGTCAAGAACATCACTTCTGTTTGTTGCAGCGAGAACAATTATACCTTCGTTTGCTTCAAATCCATCCATTTCAACAAGGAGTTGATTTAATGTTTGTTCTCTTTCATCGTTGCCACCACCAAGCCCTGCGCCTCTTTGTCTACCAACCGCATCTATTTCGTCTATAAACACAATACAAGGTTGTGCTTTTTTTGCTTGATCAAACAAATCTCTAACTCTGCTTGCACCAACACCAACAAACATTTCAACAAAATCACTACCACTAATAGACAAGAATGGAACATTGCTTTCGCCAGCAACTGCTCTTGCAAGAAGAGTTTTTCCAGTTCCTGGATTGCCCACAAGCAATACACCTTTTGGTATTCTTGCACCAAGTTCAGTAAATTTTTGTGGATTCTTTAAAAATTCTACAATTTCCTGAAGTTCTGCCTTTTCTTCTTCTGCACCTGCAATATCAGAAAATCTTACTTTTATGTTGCTTGTAAGTCTGGCCTTATTTTTGCCAAATTGCATTGCGTTGGAATTTGATTTTGTAAACATTCTAAATATTAAATATATAGACAAAAGTCCAAGCCCAATGTATAAAAATGGCATAAGAGTTTCAAACCAACTAGCTTCTACTGGTGGATTTGACCACTTGATTTGTAGTTCTTCTGTTTTTCCGTCATTGTATGTTTGAATTTCTGTTAATATTTGTTCCCAAGATTGTGATGTGTATTTAAAATATGCATCTGCCTGATTTGGAAACTGTGTTTTGTCTTCTACCTTTGAGTCTCTTAAAAGAACTCTTGCTTCGCCATTATAGGCATATATTTCTTCTACTTTTCCTTCTTTTATCCAAGTTATTGCTGTTGATGGTTCAATTTGTTCAATATTTGTATTTATATCTACCATTGCAAACATAATAAACACAAAAACAAGCAATATTAAAAAAAGATAAAATAAATTAAAGCCTTTTTTCTTTGTATTCAAATTTTGTACCTCCGATTTATTTTAGCAATTACACATTATATTAACATAAACAAGTGTTATTTTGCAACTAACTGTCTATAATATTTATGTGAAATTATATATATAATTATGATTAAAAATTTAATCAATTATTTAAGGCGTTATAATATTATATAAATATTTTTAAAAAAACAAGGCGTAAAACCTTGTATTTTTTTATAGTTTTTTGAATGTTTTTATTTAATTTAATTTTTCCGACACAAAAACACCATTTTTTACAATTATTGATTTATTAAATTTTTTATTTTTTATTTCATTTACACATTTTTCGGCAAATTTTTTTGCGTAATTTTTTTCGAGTTTTGTTGGTCTTCCTCCTCTTTGGAGATATCCAACAATACAAGTTTTTACATCTAAATTTAATTTATTTGCTATTTCTTCTTTTAAATATTTAATATCAATTAGATTTTCTCTTAAAATAACAATCGGCGCATCTTTTGTCTTTTTTGCTTTTCTTAATGCTTCGATGCAACTTTCTACACTGCAATTATTTGAAACATACATATAATCAGCATCAATCATGTTCCCAACAGTAATTGCTATTGCAGGACATTTTCTGCCCATTGCTTCATAAATACAAGTTCTATTAAATGATTTCATTGTGTCATTTACTTGCTTAATAAAATTTGCACAGTTGTTGCAAGCAGTATCAAATCCTATGCAATATTCACTGTTTAAAACATCATTGTCTATTGTGCAAGGAATAAATATTATGTTGACATTTTGCTTTAAAAGTTCTTTTGCTCCTTTGAGCGAACCGTTGCCACCCATAACAATTAAAACATCTATTTTATTTAATATTAAATTTTCAATGGCTTTTTCTTGTCCTTCTAGAGTTTCAAATTCTGGACACCTTGATGTTTTTATCATTATGCCACCGTCTTGACTATGCTTTTTTATATAGCTTATGTCAAAATTTAAAACATCGTTATATATTAGTCCATAGTATCCACGATTAAACAAAAAAATATTATTGCGTTTATATAATTTTTTATAAATATTATACAAACAATAATTCATTCCTGCGCCGTCACCACCACTTGCCAAAATGCCTATGTTCATACTTTCTCCTATTTTAATAATACATTTTCTTCACCTAAAAGTCCAATGAGTTCGTTTAATAAATGATTATTCCCATTTACTTTTTTTGCTAGTTTATACGCTTTGTTATCACTTGTACATCTAGCACAAACAGGATATTCGCCCTTATATAAAGACAAAATTAAATTTACCTTGTCGTTTATTTTTGTATTTTTTACATCGTACTTTAAATATAAAGTTTTATTAGGTGTTTCTTCTTTTTCTTCTTCTTGCATAATGGAAATTTTTTCTGCCATTATTATAGGTTCTCTTCCAACCCTATATGAAAACTTACCATTTATCATTATTATGTTATCTTCTTGTAATATGTTCTTAAACTTGTCATAAACATTAGGAGTTATCATACAACTAAAAGTTCCATATAAATCTTCAACATCAATAATTGCCATGCTCTTGTTTGATGATTTTGATATGATTCTTTTAAAGTTTGTTATAATTCCACCACAAGTAACTCGCATTCCATCTGTTAAACCTTCATATACAACATCTTCAGTAACTTCTTCGTCGCCGTCCTCATCAATAGTTTCTTCAGTGTCTTTAACAATCATATCTGCTCTAAAATTAAAATCGTTCCATCTTTTTGCAAAGTTTTGCAGAGGATGACCAGACATATACACACCGGTTATGTCCTTTTCAAATTTTAATTTTGTTTGCTTGTTATATTCTTTTATTTTTGGAAGTTCAATTTTGTCTATATCTTCCACTTCGTTTTTGAAATTATCAAAAAGTGAAAACTGTCCAGACGCTTTATTTTTTATATCTCTACTAACTTTTTCAATAGCCTGTTCGTATACTGCCATAAGTTGAGACCTATAAACATTAAAGCAATCAAAAGCACCACTTAAAATTAAACTCTCTAAACTTTTTTTGTTTACAACACCAGTATCGTACAACCTTGATATAAAATCAAATATGTCTTTAAAGTCGCCATTTTTCTCTCGTTCTTTTATCATGACATCAATAGCACCAACACCAACACCTTTAAGGCCACTAAGCCCATATCTTATTTTGCCGTTTTCAACGCTAAAATATGTTTTACTCTTATTTATTGATGGTGGCAAAACTTCTATATTTTCTCGCCTAGCATATGCAACATATTTTTTAATTTCGTCTGCATTGGTTATTCTATTGTTTATTATCGCTGTTAAAAATTCAACTTCATAATAGCATTTAAGATATGCTGTTTGATATGTAAGCATAGCGTATGCCGTTGCATGAGATTTATTAAACGCATAAGAAGCAAAACTTTCCATGTCGGCAAAAACTTTTTCTGCAACTTCTCTTGGTACGCCAAGTTTAACGGCACCAGGAATTGACTTTAATCCTTTTGGATCTTCCCAACCGTTTATAAACTTATCTCTTTCTAGTGCCATTTTGTCAACTTTCTTTTTGCCCATTATTCTACGAACATTGTCTGCCTGTCCTAAACTGTAACCACCCATGGTTTGAAAAACTTGCATAACTTGTTCTTGATAAACAATACAACCGTAAGTAACTTTTAATATATCCTTAATACATTCGTGTGGATACTCCACTTTATCAGGATTAAATTTATTTCTTACATATGTTGGAATAGAGTCCATTGGTCCCGGACGATACAATGACACTCCCGCTATAATATCTTCAAGTCCTGATGGCTTTAATTCTCTCATGAACTTTTGAAACCCACCACTTTCAAGTTGGAATATTGCTTCTGTGTTTCCTGTTCCTATTAAATCGTAAACATTTTTATCGTCATAACCAAGTTTATCAAAGTCTATATCTATACCAAAATCTTCTTTTACATACTGAACGGCTCTATCTATATCTGTAAGTGTGTTTAGTCCCAAAAAGTCCATTTTTAGTAGTCCAAGAGATTCAAGGTCAACAGCTTCGTATTGAGTTGTGATATCTTCGCCGTTTCTTGATTGTGGAACAAACTCATCAACTGGCTCGGGTGCAATTAAAACTCCGCATGCGTGCATAGATGTGTTTCTTGGAAACCCTTCAAGTTTTATTGCAATATCAATAACTCTTCTAAGGTCGGCGTCTTGGTCATATATTTCTTTTAATTCGGGTACTATATACTTATCATTTTCAGGTTTTCCTGTTTTACCAAAATAATAGGCAAGAACAGGTGGTTTTTTTATTCCTTCTGGAAGTCTTGACGGAATAAGTTTTGTGATTTTATCGGTTTCGGAGTAAGGTATTCTTAAAACTCTTCCAACATCTTTAATGGCATTTTTTGCCTGCATTTTTCCAAAAGTTATTATGTTTGTAACATTCTCTGGATTGTACTTTCTTCTAGCATAATCAACAACTTCGCCTCTTCTTTCTTTGTCAAAATCTATATCAAAGTCGGGCATTGATACTCTTTCTTTGTTTATAAATCTTTCAAAAAATAGTGCGTATTTAAGGGGATCAACCTTTGTTATGCCCATTAGATATGCAACAATACTTCCAGCACCGCTACCTCTTCCCGGTCCAACAGATATTCCATTGTTTTTTGCCCAATTTATATAATCCCAAACTACCAAGAAATATTCAACAAAGCCCTGTTCTTTAATTACAGACAATTCGTATTCTATTCTATCCAGAACTTCCTTGCCAGCATTTGGATATTTTTCATCTAAATGCGCATAGGTTAGTTTTTTCATATATTCAAAAGGTTCAAGTCCATCGGGTGGCGTATATTTTGGAATAAAGTTTTCTGTTGCTGGCAAAACATATTTTTCTTCAAGTCCCATTTCGCCATGAACTTTTCTTCTTATTATAACATCACATTTATCTGCAATTTCAAGCGTAGTTTTTAAGGCATCTTCATACCCAACAAAAGCCTCTTGCATCTCTTCGTATGTTTTATAGTAAAATTCGTTTGTTGAAAATTTTAATCTGTCGGGATCATCAAGCGTTTTACCCATTTGAACACACATCAAAACATCTTGAATTTCTGCGTCTTCTTTCTTTATGTAATGACAGTCGTTTGTTGCAACTAGTTTTATGCCTGTTTCTTTGCTTATTTTATCTAGTCCTAATAAAACTTCTTTTTCTTCTAATATTTCATGATTTTGAATTTCTAAATAAAAGTCTCCATCTGCAAACATAGATTTTAATTTTAAAGCGAAATCTTTTGCATCTTCCATTCTATGTGAAAGTATAAGTTTTGGAAGGTGTCCAGCCAAGCATCCACTTAAACACATAAGACCTTTTGAGTGCTTGCTTAACATTTTATAGTCAATTCTTGGTTTGTAATAATAACCGTCTATAAACGCAACTGAGTTTAACTTTAAAAGATTTTTATATCCATCGTTATCTTTTGCAAGTAAAATTAAATGGCCAATATCTTGCTTGCCCTGTTTTACACTCATATCTTCACACATATAAAACTCACAACCAAGAATTGGTTTTATTCCTGCACCTAAACATGCTGTATAAAACTGCAATGCTCCATACATATTTCCATGGTCTGTTATTGCAACAGCTTTCCAACCTCGGTTTTTTGTTTCTTTTACAAGTTCGGTTATTTTAGCCGCACCGTCAAGTAAACTAAACTCCGTGTGATTGTGTAAATGAACAAATTGTTCCATTTTTTACTCCTTTATTTTGTCTGCTATTTTTATAAGTTTGTTAAGCCTGTAATTTAGCCCACTTTTTGTAATAGGAAATGTTGCAAGCTTAACTAGTTCATCTAAACTTTCTTCGGGATTTGCCATTCTTAAAAGTGCAACATTTTGTAAATCTTGTGGAAGTTCTTCTAATCCAATTTTTGTAACTATTAAAGAAATTGCATCGTTTTGTTTTAAACTTGCATTTACTGTTTTGTTTATGTTGGCACTTATACAATTTGTTTGTCTATTTACCTTGTTTCTAACTTCTCTTACTGCCATTTCGTTTTGTAGTGCTAAAACTGCATTATATGCTCCAACTAGTGCAAGCACATTACTCACTTCATTTGCGTCTTTTACATATAAAATATACATTTTTTTTCTACTAATAAGTTTTGCATTTATTTCAAACTGCAAAAGTATTTGTTTTAGTCCATCTAAAAAATCATGATTTTTTGATGCAAATTCCAAGTGATAACCCGTAGACATTCTATTTTGAGTGTTGATTTTTATACTGCTTGTACCACAACCAACAAAAACACCTGCAACAAAACTTTTTAAACAATGTTCTTCTTTAATCATGTATTTATCTACATCAAAACACCTTACTAAATTTCCGTTTTCTATTTTTGCACAACCTGTATCTAGCAAGAGTTTATATGCTAATGTCGGTTCAAAGTTAATAAAAAAATAATCTTCTTTTTTTATTTGATACTTTTTGCAAACTTCTGCCTTAACTTCCATACCATAAAGCTTTTTTATAATTGCATTTAAATAGTCAATAAGTTCCGCTAGGTCGGTAGTTAAACTCATTTTAATTTTTCCATCTAGATTTATATTAGCTGATGAACTAAAAATGCCACTTAAAAAAGCAAGACCACAACAGTCTTGTGTTATCGGCTTACTTAAAATTTCGCTTTTTATATCTTTGGAAAAACTCAATTTAAAATCCTTTTAATTTTGTTTGTAATTTTTAAAATAAATTTTTTTGCCCATGTTGGCAATTTGGTCATAGGATACAGAATTTTTAATGACAAAGTTTATTGGTTTTCTTATTTCTCCCACTCTTTTTGCACTATGTGCATCAGAAGAGATTATAAGTTTTGGTTTTATATTTTTGATTGCTTCAATGTCATCTCTTTTATAAGCTATTCTTTTCCCATTTACTTCAAGCATGGTGTTTGTTTTTTTTGCATGAGTTGCCACTTTATCAAAGTACATTGGCATATTAACTCCTGGGTGAGAAATGATGTCAATAGGATACTTGTCCATTGCCTTTAATATTGCAAGTGTATTTCTCTCATAGTCTTTTTTTCTCTTAAATCCAAGTATGTTTGGCAAAAAAAACTTAAAAAATTCTTTACAAGACTTTGCTTTTGCAAAACTATGAAACCCAACAATTATTAAATCTAATTGTTTTATATCTTCTTCTGTTAAATCTACATCACCCTCACTTGAAATTATATTGGCTTCTATCCCTAAAAGTATGTTTATTCCTGTTTTCTTTTTTGCTTCTTCAATTTCTTGACGCATTTTTGCTAAATTCTTTCTTTGCAAGCCATATAATTTATGCGAAAAACCATGCTCCGTTATTGCAATTTCGTTTAGACCTTTTTGTTTAGCGTACATTGCGTTTTCCAATATTGTTCCAGTTGCATGCTTTTTGTTATGCTTGCCACTTGAATATATTGTGTGTGTGTGATAATCTCCGTAAATTACCATTATTCATCTCCTATAAACAAAACTTCTTCTTCTAAGACAATATTTGTTTTTTCTTTAACTTTATCTTTAATAATTTTTATTAAATTTTGTATATCTTTTGCTTTTGCATTGCCCAAATTTACAATAAAATTTGCGTGAAGTTTTGAAATTTGTGCTCCATTAAATATAACACCTTTAAGCCCTAGATTGTCAATTATTTTGCCAGCACTTATATCTTTTACTTTTTTAAATATACTACCACTGTTATACATTTCTAATGGTTGAGATAAGCGCCTTTTATTTAAATAATTAATTTGCTTTTCTTTAATAATTTCTTTGTCTTCTTTTTTTAATTTTATCCAAACTTTTAAAACTATGTATTTATTTTGCTTGATTATACTATCGCGGTAACTCATTTTAAGTTCGTTATTGTATAAAACTTTTATCTTTTTACCGTCAAAAATTTTTGCTTTTAAAACAATATCTTGCATTTGACCGCCATACGCTCCAGCATTCATACAAACAGCACCACCAACACTTCCAGGAATACCATAACTCCATTCCATGCCACCAAGTCCGTTTTGTTGTGCAATTTTATTTAAGACAAATAAATTAGATCCGCCGTCGGCAATAATTATATTATCTTTAATTTTAATTTCGTTAATTTTTTTTGTACATATAATAACGCCATCAAACCCTTTATCTCTAAATATTACATTGCTACCATTGCCAAGCACAAAATAATTGAGTTTAGTTTTTTCACAATTCTTAACTACATCAATAAGTTGATCATTTGATGATGGCTCTATATAAAATTTAGCATTTCCTCCAACTCTCATTGTACAATGATAACTTAAATTTTCGTTTTGCAAAAAGTTATATTTACTTAAAAATTCTAACATATAAGTAATATATGTATTGTTCTAATCATTGTTGAAAAAATAGCCACTATGGGCTATTTTATTCAAAAACATAACTATAAAGTGAATCTATCATCACTCTGACTTTTTTAGTTTCATAAACTTTATTTGTCTTTTGTTCTAATTTAAAAATAAAATCTTTTAAAGTTGGCCTTAACGAATCATATATGTGTTTGCATGCGACTTCTTTACTTGCCCCAACAGTTTCTATAATTTCCCTATTTACATGCCTTTCATCACGGTTTTTCATGTCACAAAGTATATATTTTATAAACCTAGCCTTCCATGAATTCATCACAATACCCAATTCGCAAAGTTTTTTGTTTACTTGCTCTTCATAATTTATTGGCGCTTTTTTGTTTATTACATGTTCAAAAATTTTACTTTGAAAAAATTTATCTATGTTTTCAAATTCTTTAACATTTTTATTATTAAACACGCTATCATTTTGTAAAAAATAAACTTTATTTAAAATGGCATCGCTCACATAATCTTGCAAATTATCATAATAATTTAAAGATCTATCAATAAGTACAGCATTTGTTCCTTCATTAAATTTTTCAAGCATTTCAAATATATATTTACATGCTGATACACAAATATTATAACTTTTGCCAATATCTTTGATCTGACAAGCAAGCATTAAATTATCTGACAATAAAACACACTCTTTTTTCATAAACAATAATCATCATTACTTGAATATGTATAATGAGCACCTTGATTGTTTGCGTTAACATATTCGTTTGCCGTTGTGTTCTCTACATTAAAAGTAAGTGGAACATTTGCTTCTTCCATGTCTTTTGCAACATTTATCTCATCACCTGACAAGACTTTGAAATATTTTTCATACAAAATTCTATCTTCTGGATTTTCAACTCTTTTTGTATAATTTGTTTTTTCTATTGAGCTTTCTTCGTTGATTACCGCCGTTACCATACTATTAGCATATTTTATTTCATCATCTTTTGTCAATTTATAAGTAGCATAAATATTGAATACTGCATTATTATCAGAAGTTTTTCCTACCTGCTGAGAAACTACTTTAAAAGTGTATCCTTGTTGTCTATATTCTTCCATTTGACCAACATAAGAATTTGATTTAAGCAAACTGCTTGCTGAATCATAGTTTGCTATATCATATTTATTAAGTATTCTTGTATACTCAGCTTTATCCTTTACAACATCGCTGAGAGATTCAATTGAAAAATCATATTGAGTCGACAATTCATATACTTTCAGCTCACTATCTCTTTCAAAAACAGCATTTGTTAAAAGTTTATTATCATCTATACTAATGTTTACAAGTTTAGTTAATTTATAATCCGAAGGCAACATAGTTGAAACAAAAGCGTTAACTGATGTATAAGAAACTTCATTTGCTGGAATTGTATATGTTAAAGTTTCCGACCAATTAGATGGATCATACTCTCCTGTTGAATCTAATGCTTGAATTTTGAATTCTGATGTTTGTGCTAATGGAACATAGTATATTTGATTATCGGTAACAACTTCTTGTTCACCATTTATTGAAACATTGTATGAATCAGCATGTTCAACTTCATTCCATGAAAGTATGCAATCATTTTGATCATATTTAATATCAACTACTTGACTGAGTTGTGGGGTTTCTGTTGTACTACCAAAAAAGTTTCCTTTTACAACACCCACCGTAACAGCCGCTGCCGCTGCAAGTGTACCAATTACTCCCAACGATATAAGAATTTTTTTACTTTTTTTTATTGCCATTTTTCACCTCGCTATGATTATATCACACCACTAAACCTTTTGCAATACTTAAATTTTTACAAAAAAATTTTTAAAAAGCTTATCAAAAATGCGACTTTTGTAAAATAGTTGTTTTATTTTAAATATTTTGTACAAATATCACATTTTTTGTTGACGCATATGCTTTAAAATGCTACAATGTTGATATACAAAAGGAAAAAAGGCAAATATGAATCAAAATTCTGTGGTTTTTTATCATACTGAAAATTATAATTGTAAAGAAATATTTGATATTTGTACAAAACTCAATTTACACATTTTTGAATGTGACAAACTAGATATATTAGCATATATTATGGATAAAATATCGCCTCTTTATGTTGTATTTGAAAGTAATATTAACTTAAATCCTAACATTATAAAAGATTTTGCATTTCACAACAAAAATTCTTTTATATATTTAATTGGTCAAAGATTTTTAAATTTAGGGAACGAACATACATTTATTGTTGATAATTACAAAAATTTAGAAATTGTTTTATCAAATCATTATAGATGTTTTTCAAATCATAACATATTTAACGAACAAACCCAGATTCTTTGCTACAAAATTGTACATAATGAATTAAACAATTTATCTTTTCGTCCTAAACTAATAGGTGCAAAATATATGGCAGATTTAATATATGAATTATATGCAAACAGTTCAATATCACATGGAAAATGCAACAGCACATATGATAAATTAGCACTAAAATACAACACAACTTCATGTAGTATAGAAAAGTCTATAAGGTTTTGTATTTTAAGAGCATATGAATCATGTCAAAATAAAAATTTA
>CALWEY010000040.1 GCA_944377435.1 uncultured Clostridia bacterium
CTTCTTCAACTACTCCTTCAAATTCTATCACATCTTCCTTTGACATACAAACTCCTTTTTAAATTATAAATTGATAAAAAAAGGAGAAAAAAATGAAAGTAAGACCATCAGTTAAACCTATGTGCGATAAATGTAAAGTTATCAAACGCGAAGGAAAAGTTATGGTTATTTGTTCAAAAGACAAATCACACAAACAAACGCAAGGCTAATTAAGTTTAAAAATAACGAAGCACAAGCGGCTGAAATGTGTTTCGTAGATATATAATTATTCAATTTAAAAAATTTCGGAGGAAAATATGGCAAGAATCGCTGGTGTTGATTTACCCAGAGAAAAAAGAGTTGAAATTGGTTTGACATACATCTACGGTATTGGTAGACATACAGCAAATCAAATTTTGGCTGAAACAAAAATAAATCCAGACACAAGAGTTAAGGATTTAGATGAAAACGATGTTGCTAAACTTCGTAATTACATTGAACACAACTTAACAGTTGAAGGAGATTTAAGAAAAGAAGTTTCGCTTAACATTAAAAGATTAACAGAAATTGGTTCATATAGAGGAACCAGACACCGTAAAGGACTTCCTGTTCGTGGTCAAAACACAAGAACAAACTGTAGAACAAGAAAAGGTCCAAGAAAAGTCGTTGGTGGTAGTTCAAAGAAAGGTAAACTATAATAAGAAGCTATCATGGCAACAGTAGCAAAAAAAGCAGTTACAAAGAAAAAAAGAGTAAGTAAAAATATTGACAAAGGTCAAGTTCATATTAAATCTTCTTTTAATAACACTATGGTTACCTTTACAGACCTTCAAGGAAATGTAATTTCTTGGGCAAGTTCTGGAAAATTAGGTTTCAAAGGTTCAAAGAAGAGCACACCATTTGCAGCTCAACAATGTGTTGAAGATGCAGCAAAAGTCGCAAAAGAACATGGAATAAAATCAGTTGAAGTATACATTAAAGGACCTGGTAATGGCAGAGAATCTGCAATTCGAGCACTTCAAACTGCTGAGCTCGATGTTACACTAATCAAAGATGTTTCTCCAATCGCTCATAACGGTTGCAGACCACCAAAGGTTAGAAGAATATAAAAGGAGAAAAACATGGCTAAGATGATAGGTGCAGATTGTAGACAATGTCGTAGAGAAGGTTGCAAACTTTTCCTTAAAGGCGAAAGATGTACTACAAAAAAATGTGCAATGGAAAGAAGACCTGTTGCTCCTGGACAACATGGCACAGGCAGAAAAAGAGTTACTGAATATGGTACTCAACTTAGAGAAAAACAAAAAGTTAAAAAAGCATATGGCATTCTAGAAAATCAATTTAGAAGATACTATGAAGAAGCCGAAAGAATGAAAGGTGTAACAGGTGAAAATATGTTATCACTTATCGAAAGAAGACTTGACAATGTAGTATATAGAATGGGAATTGGTTCTTCAAGAAGTGAATGTCGTCAAATTGTAAATCACCGTCAAATTACAGTTAATGGTAAAACCGTTAACATTCCATCTTATCAAGTTAAAGTTGGTGATGTAATTGCAGTTAAAGAAAACAAAAGAGAATTAGATATGTTTAAACAACTAAAAGGCATGAAAATAGTTATGCCAAAATGGTTGGAATTTAACAGCGATACACTTGAAGGAAAAATATTAGCACTTCCAACAAGAGAAGATATTGACCTTAACATAAAAGAACACTTAATCATTGAGTTGTACTCAAGATAGTAATAGGGAGGAATTAGTTATATGATGGAAATGGAAAAACCAAGAATTACTTGCGAAGAAACAGAAGGCGGTTCTTATGCTAGATTCATAGTTGAACCACTTGAAAGAGGATACGGAATCACACTAGGCAACTGCATGAGAAGGACATTACTTGGAGCACTTCCAGGTGCTGCGCCAATCGCAATAAGAATCAATGGAGTTCCACATGAATTTTCAACTGTTCCAGGAATTAGTGAAGATGTAGTTGATATTGTACTTAACATTAAATGTCTTGCTGTTAAAACAGACAATAAAGACAGTGATTTCACAACTATTCTTAGAATTCATCACAAAGGTGCAGGCGAAATTACTGCAAGAGATTTTGAACCAAATGATGAAGTTGAAATTTTAAACCCAGAACTTCATATTTGTACAGCAGATAGTGATGCTGATTTTAACTTAGATGTTTTAATTGGAAGAGGCAGAGGCTATGTTCCAAATGTATTAAACAAAGAAAGAGTTGATACTTTAGAATACATCGCAATAGATTCAATCTACTCTCCTGTTAAAAGAGTTAACTACAATGTTGAAAGTACAAGAGTTGGTCAAAGTATAGACTATGACAAGTTAACATTGGAAGTTGAAACAAATGGTACAATAACAGCTAGAGAAATTGTTAGTTTAGCAGGAAAAATAATTCAAGAACACATTTCATTATTTGTTGACCTTTGCGAAGAAATGAGCGGAATGAACATTTTAGTAAGCAAAGAAGAAGATCAACAAACTAAAGTTCTTGAAATGCCAATTGAAGAAATGGATCTTTCTGTTAGATCGTACAATTGTCTAAAAAGAGCAAATATCAATACAGTTGAAGACCTTATTAAAAAATCAAAAAGTGATATGTTAAAGGTTAGAAACCTTGGATTAAAATCAATAGAAGAAGTCGTAGCAAAACTTGAGTCTTATGGTTTAAGTTTGCGAACTGATGAAGACTAAAAAGGAGAAAAACATGGCTAACGATAAATTAGGTAGACCAACAGACCAAAGAATTGCAGTTCTTAGATCACAAGTGTCAAATTTATTTAAGTATGGCAGAATTGAAACAAGTCTTGCAAAAGCAAAGGCTGTAAGTGCCAAAGCTGAAAAAATTCTTACACTTGCAATCAACTCTTACGAAGACAATGTAAAAGTAACAAAAGCTGTAATGGAAAAGGGTGTTAAGGTTAATAAAGAAGTTGTAAACGATGGTCCTAAAAAACTTGCTGCAAGAAGAAAAATAATGTCTTTCTTATATGATTTACAAGACGAAAGAAAAGAAAAAGAAAGTCTTGAAGCTTATAGAGCAAGAACACAAGGAATCAATCATCCACTTGTTGAAAGAATTTTCAATGTATATGCTCCAAAATATGCTGAAAGAGCAAAAGAACTTGGAACAAAGGGTGGTTATACAAGAGTTTTAAAAACTGATGCTCGTCGTGGTGATGCATCACAACTTGCAATTGTTGAACTTATTTAATAATAAAAAATTCAACCGACTTGGTTGAATTTTTTTATATTACTAATGATAATTTATTTAATAATAAATGTTATGTAAAAGTTAAGGATAATTAAAAAACAACTATTTTTAAAAATATATTTATTATATTAAAAAATTTATATTAAACATTTTAATTTTAAAAAGATATACAATTTAATTTGTGGTAGATAACACAAAAATTAGTAATATATAAAATTTAAAATTTATGTGTTTAAACTATTTAATTAAAAGTAATTGATATTTAGTTGCGGTTATATTATTTGTATATAAAAAATAATATTTATACTATATTTATTATTTAGACATTTATATTTTATGAAAATTTAGATATTTATTTATAAAGACATAATAAAAATTTAAATTTAAAAATATTTAAAATAAATTTTTTAATAATATCAACAAAATTATTTGTTTGTTTGTTTTGTTTTTATTTATAATTGGGTTATACTATATTTGATTTATATATTAAGGGGTACATATGAGAATAATTCCAAGAAGAACTAAAATAAAAATGGAAATTATTAAAAATGTAACACTTGGCGATATTATTGTTGGCGCAATAGGTGTTGCCGGGGCACTTGGTTTGTTTTTAAGTAATTTCGCAAGTGGAATCAATTATTGGATAGGGATTGCATGGTGTGCAGTAATTATTTCATTATTTTTTAAAGTTGCCGATGATATGCGTTTATATTCAACACTTGGATATTTATTTAGATTTTTAGCACAGCAAAAAAAATATTCTGCAAATAAAGCAAAACATACCGCGCCAATTTCAGAAATTATACCTTTTGTTGGATTAAAACAAGATAGATTTATTGATTTTAAAGAATATTATGCACAGGTAATAGAAATTCAACCAATTGTGTTTAGCCTTTTAAATGAGTATAAAAGAAATATGGTTATTAACACCTTTGCCAATGCGCTTAGAAGGTTAACAAACGATCAAACAGCTAGCATAGTAAAATTAAATAAAGCAATGGTTCTTGATAACTACATATACAATGAAGATAAAAAATATGATAACCTTTTGGAATTGCAATATGAAGGCGAAATCTCAAAATCTGAAGTTGAAGTAAGAGCGGGCGTTTTTGAAGAAAGAGTTAGCCAAATGGAAAGACGCAACCGTCAAGATAAAATATATAAAGACTATTTTTACATTGTAGTATATGACAAAGATAGAGAAATTCTTGAAAATACAGTAAACGGAATTATTACAACTTTAATTCAAGCAGTTACGCCAATAAATGCTAGAATTTTAACAGACAAAGAACTCTTAGTATTTTTAAAAGCAAATTATGGTAAAGAATTTGATGAAAGAGAATTAGATTCAATTTCTATGAATCAGTATTATAATTGGGTAGTGCCAAAGAAGATTAAATTCCAAGCAGGAAGAGTTTTAATAGATAACAAACCATATAGACAATTTGCAATTTCTGATTACCCAATTCAAGTTCCAGATGCATGGGGCGCTTCATTTTACTTGTTGGACCGAACAAAAGTTGTAACAAAAATTAAACCACAAAAGAAATATGAATCAGAAAAAGCGATTGATAAAGCAATTATGGAAATGGAAGGTAAGTTTGCTCATTCTTCATCAACCAGTAGACAAATTGAAAACGAAACACACCTTGAAACATTACAAAATTTGCTTGTAAGTTTAAAAAATAACAACGAACAACTATTTGATGTCAACATTTTTGTAACTTGTGAAGAACCCGCAAGAAAAGAAGTAAGGGCAATGCTCAGACAAGAAGGCTTTAAGTATAGTGAAATGTTTGGAAGACAAGTTGATGCATTTATAAGTTCAAACATATCTATGAGAGATAATGTAAAAGACTTTAAAAGAGGAATTCCAACAACAAGTTTAGCTGCGATATTCCCATTTATAAGTGCCGCTCTTCAAGATAAAAACGGCTTTTACATTGGAGATAATGAATTTCCTGTTTTTGTTGATTTCTTTTTAAGAAACAGAGAAAGAGTTAACTCAAACATGATGATTATAGGAAAATCAGGTTCAGGAAAATCTTACGCTACAAAAACACTTTTAACTAATTTTGCGGCTGATAATACAAAAGTATTTATTTTGGACCCAGAAAATGAATATACCAATTTAGCTATCAATCTAAAAGGAAAAGTTATTGATGTTGGTTCATCTCAAATGGGAATTATAAATCCTTTCCATGTTATGACATCGCTTAAAGACGACACAATTTCGCTAACAGCAAAAAAAGATGAAAACGGTGAAGTAATTGATGAAGAATACAATTCAAGTGATACATTTGCACAGCACTTACAATTTTTGGAACAGTTCTTCCGTGTAATTTTGGAAGGTATTGAATCTGATCCATTTGAGCTTTTAAACTCTTTGGTAGTAGAAGTTTATGCAAAAAAGGGTATAACAGAAAATAGCAATTTTACAACACTTAAAGCTGAACAGTTCCCAATATTCGATGACTTATATAATTTAATATTAGAAAAACTTAAAACAGAAAAAAACGAATATGTTTTAAACAACTTAAATATAGTAGAAACTTATATTAAAAAATTTGCAAAAGGTGGAAGAAACAGCAAACTTTGGAATGGTCCAACAACGCTAGAAACAAAAGAGAATTTTATTACATTCAACTTCCAATCACTTCTTGCAAGTAATAACCAAGTTATCGCAAATGCGCAAATGCTTATTGTATTTAAGTATTTAATGAATGAGATTATAAAGAACAAAGATTTTAACGCAAAATATAATGTTCTTAGAAAAATCATCGTAGCCGTTGATGAAGCGCATATGTTTATCAACCCTAAGTATCCAATTGCGCTAGACTTTATGGCACAAATGGCAAAGAGAATTCGTAAATATGGTGGAATGCAGATCGTTATTACACAAAATATTAAAGACTTTGTAGGTTCACCAGAAATTGAAAGACAGTCTACAGCTGTTATTAACGCCAGCCAATATTCTATGATTTTTTCTCTTGCTCCTAGTGATATGAATGACTTGGTTGAACTTTATAGAAAGTCTGGTGAAATAAATCAACAAGAGCAAGACACCATTGTAACGGCAGGTGTTGGACAAGCGTTTTTAATTACAAGTCCTATGAACAGAACAATGGTGCAAATAGTTGCATATGATTATGTAAGAAAATTATTTTCATAAAAACCCGTAAGGGTTTTTTTGATTTTTATAACATATAATATATAGATGTTTCGATGCACAAAAAACAAAAAAGCTCACAATATATTGAAAAACTTTAATAAGGGTATTGAAAAATTATTAAATAAATGTTATAATAAAGAAAAATGGAGGAAATATGGATATATTGAACTCAAGAAACTTGTCAAAAGAAATGTTAAAAGATTTAAAAAACTATCAATTTTCTGGTGAAGATGCAATATTTTTACTAGGGAATTATAGAGATTTAAGTACTGAAGAAATTATAGCAAGACTACAGTCTTCAAGAATTTTTGATATAATCAAATCAGGACTCAAAACCGAAAAAGAGTGGAAAGAGTTTAGTGCACCTTTAAAAAATGTCAGAACAGAAGTTTGTCCTATTTATGGTGATAAATATTCATGTTATGCATTAAAAGAAAATGAAAACGCATATGGACATTTAAGGTATCCACTATGCAGTTCTTTTGCATCTAAAAGTATTTTGTTTTCAAAGAAGACTTTCCCAAAATATAATGAGCTTGTTTCAAAAATTAAAAAGGCATACAAAGTTAAAATAGTAGAAAAAAATGATCAAAGCGAATTGTTTAGATATAAAAAAGAAAATAAAATAAAAGCAATAATAAAAAATATTGCTTATGGTGCTTTGAATCTTTGTAGAAAACTTTTCAAAAAAGAAAAGTTGTCATCAATGCCAAATTATAGAGGCAAAATTATTATAAATAACAATTTAGTGTTTGATAACAAATCTGTTTACAAAATATCTGAACAAGAAAAATTTACAAAAATATTAGATGGTATACTTGCAATAACAACTAAAAACGCCGCAAAAAAATTAAGGTCAAACTTATCTGATAAAGAATTGTTTTTCAGTAGGTTGTATTCCGAAGTATTACTTTCAAGAGCAATAGACTATGGCGATCCAGAAACAAATAGAAAAATTGAAGATAGTTTAACTCTTCAAATGTCAAATGTTTTAGCTGGACTTAATATGTCTAATAGTGAAATTAACGAAGCTGCAAGAATTGGATTTAATGTTGCACTTGTTACTATAAAAAGATTAGGTTTAACTTTGGAAGATGTAAAGAAAAGTGTTTTAAATGCTGGTTATAAATACGATACAATGCCAACATCAATTGAAGAAGCACTTTTACCAAAACATGCTCTAAAATACAACTTAATAGAAACAAAAGATAATACAAAAGATAATGAAGATTTATCTCATAAAGAAAACACAACAGAAAAAGAAGATATAGAATACAAACCAAATTTTGTTATTTTAAATGAAGATACATCTAAAACAGATAAAAATAATAATCAAATTAAAAAAGACTTTATTGATGTAGAAATTAAAGAAAAAGATAATGACGAAAATAAATATTCTGATAAAATTAAACTAATCGGCGTTAAAGATACAAAAACATACCTAACAAAAAATAGTGCTAAAAAATATATAGACAGAGTAATAGAATCTAATTTTAAAAAGCAAATTGACAAATCGGTTGGTAAAATCCTTTTAGGAGAAGCAGGAGAGAAAAAATTAGAAAAATTAAATAGACAATATAACTTTGTTGAACATATGCTTTCATTTTATAATAAAAACAAAGATGTAGATTCTTCAAAGATTGAAGAAATTATGAATAATGAGTTATATGTAAGAAAAGATGTAGCAGATAACAATTACGCCCATTCTTTTGGAAAAAGTTTTGTAGATTTAAGACAAGATATTTTAAATGAAATATTTGGTGATAAAGAAACAATTGAAAAGAAAGATGGAAAAACCGTTATATCTTTAATTAATGAATATGTTGAACAAAAATATGGCAAAAAACTTTCATCATTTGTATTAAATGCATTAAATAAAAATTTAAATGCAATTTATAAAGAAATTGATAAGAAAGAATTCACTCCAAAAGTTTTTGATAAAATTCAAAATAATGAAAAAGACTAAGAATTTCTTAGTCTTTTTTTCTGTCTTTTGAATTAAAAACTTTTTCTATTTTATATTCAATAAGTTCTGCAATTCTTTTTTGTGCAAAACCAAAATATTTTTTTGTGTCAACACTATCTTTATTCTCGTTAAAAAATTCTCGCAGTGCAAGGGTGGTAGCCATTCTAATATCGGTATCTACATTTATTTTGCAAACATTATATTGTGTGCATGCCTTTTTTAACATTTCACTAGGAACACCTTTAGCTTTTTTTATATCTCCACCTAAAAGATTTATTTTGTCGATTGTCTTATCATCAACACTTGATGCACCATGTAAAACTAAAGGAAAATCTGGTAAATTGTCTTGTATTTTTTGTAGAATATCAAAAGCAAGTTTAGGCTCTCCGTTAAATTTGTTTATTCCATGACTTGTTCCTATTGCAACAGCAAGTGAGTCTACTCCTGTTTTTTCTACAAAAAGTTTTGCTTCGTCGGGCGATGTATATATGCTTTCATTACTAACAAGTTCATCTTCAACACCCAAAAGTCTGCCGAGTTCTCCTTCGACTTGTATTTTAAATTTGTGTGCATAGTCTACAACTTTTTTTGTAAGTTCAACATTTTCGTCAAAAGGCAAACTGCTTCCATCTATCATAACGCTGTCAAAACCTAAATCTATTGCTTTTTTGCAAATGTCAAAATTTTTGCCATGATCTAAATGAAAGAAAAAGGGAATGTTGTAAGTCTTTTTTGTTGCGATTATCATATTTTTTAAATATTCTTCTCCCATGTGTTTCATTGCGCTTGAAGATACGGCAACGATAACGGGAGCATTCAATTTTGTTGCTCCGTCTAAAATTCCTTTTAAACTTTCTAAATTGCAAAAATTAAAAGCACCAAGTGCGTAGCCATTTTGTATGGCATCATGATAATATTCCTTTAATGTCATAAAAACTCCTTTTTATAATTTTATACTTTATTTCATAAATACACAAATTTTTTAAGTAAATTTGCGTTTATAATTTATTTCTATATTAAATATCTTGCGAATATATTATTATATGAAAAAATACATAATTTTTGTAACAATACTCGTTGTAAGCGTGATAGGTATAGTGTGTATAAATTTATATTTTGGAAGAAGCAAAATGTATAATATGTCATCACAATTACAGCATAATTATTTTATGAAAACAACAGATAGATATTTTGTAGAGTTTTATTCGGGTGAGCGTGAAAAAATATTTGAATATAATGGTGTTAGTACAGACAAAGTTCAATATGGTATTTTTTCAATAAAACTTTATGGCGACAATAATTACGCTAAATTTTTAAATGCATTTGTTAAATTAAACGGAAAAGAATATATTTTTGTTTTAGAAAAAAATCCATTTAACGCAACTTTCATGTGTGATGTGGGAAGAGTTTTTACTGATGACGCAAACATTGAAATATTAGTTGAAAATATAGATGATGATTATGTTAAATTAGATTGTATTTCAAATTCCTTTAATGTAAATTATTACGGCGCTCTTGAAAAAGGTTTTAACATTTTAAAAAATTTTATAAAACAAAATTCAAAAAACAACAAGTCTTGTGAGTGTTATTTAACTATTGTCTATAATAAATATGATGATAATACCAATTATTTTTGGGTGTTTATGGTAAAGAACAACAATTTGCAATCAAAAAATGCAGTGATTGATGCTTTTAGCGGTGAGGTGTTATTTATAAGTTAAATTATTGAATTAAAGAGTTTTTTGTGCTATAATTAAATAGTTTAATTTAAAGGAGCAAAAAATGGCATACGAAACAAAAAAAATAGCTGAAAAAGCATATTTAGTTGGTGTAATTTTTTCTAATAAGGAAGATGTTGATATGTCATTAACCGAACTTGAAAGTTTATGTGAAACAGCTGGACTTAAAGTTGTTGGACAAACTTATCAACTTGTAAGACAAATTACGCCAGCAACTTTAATAGGCACAGGTAAAGTAGAAGAAATAAAACAAGAAATAGAAAAAAATGGTGCAAATGTTGTTGTTGTAGATTATGAATTAAGTGGTTCGCAAGCAAGAAATTTATCTGATATATTCAATGTTAAAGTTATTGACAGAATAACCTTAATTTTAGATATTTTTGCACAAAGGGCAACAAGCAATGAAGGGAAGTTACAAGTTGAACTTGCACAACTTAAATATAATATTCCAAGACTTGCAGGAATAAGTGGAACAAGTGGCAAGTTTGGTGGTGCTGGTGTAGGTATGAGAGGCCCTGGCGAAACAAAATTGGAGATAAATAGAAGAATTGCACAAAATAATATTTTAAGGCTGGAAAAAGAACTTGAAAAAATTAAACAAAATAGAGATGTGCAAAGAAAGTCCAGAAAGGAAAACTCCATTTGTAAAGTTGCAATTGTAGGGTACACTAATGCAGGCAAAAGTACGCTTTTAAATTTAATAACAAAAGCATCAATTTATGCTGACGATAAGTTGTTTGCAACTCTTGATACAACAAGCAGAACAGTTTGGCTATGCGAAGGCAAAAAGATTGTTTTAACCGATACGGTTGGTTTTATTTCAAAATTACCACACGATTTAGTAGATGCTTTTAGTTCTACACTTGATGAAGCAAAAGATGCTGATATTATTTTGCATGTAATTGATATAAGCAATCCACATTATTTAAGTCAAGTTGAAGTTGTAAATAAGGTGTTAGAAGATTTGGGTATTAAATGTCCAATTATAAAAGTTTATAACAAATGCGACAAAGTTAAAAGTAAAGATAATAATGACGGCGTATATATTTCGGCGAAAAATAAAATCGGAATTGAAGAATTAAAACAAGAAATTATAAAACTTATAAATTAGTTTGTAACAAAATACCACCAAATTCATATAGTGATATGAGCAAAGGAAAAAAAATAGCAAAACACAAAAGATGAAATGATTTACATATTTAAGTTTAATTTTTGTGGAGGTACATATGAATCTTTTTGGTGGTTTCGGTAACTGCGGACATGGAACAAATAACTGTTGCTCACTTATATGGTTATTGTTCTTATTGCAAATTTGTGGTTGCGATACAGGCTGTTTCGGCGGTGGTAACGATTGTATGCATATTATATTCTTACTATTATTACTCTCTTGCTGTGGCTGTGGATGCAATACGCCATGTGGCAACAACTAATACCGACTTTAAAGAAGGCTGTAACATTTGTTACAGTCTTTTTTTTACAATAGAACAAAATAATCGACATAAAAACACAACATAAATATAATTAAAGTTCAAAAAATAACATCGAAAGCAAATAGGAATGGCAGGTTTTAAGTTGATAATAAATTTTTGTGGCTTGTTTTTTTAAAAATAAATGCAATTTGAAATTTGTTTTTATTGTTTATATTTTTTATTCAATTCGTTGACAAAAAAAATGTTATAGTATAAACTCTATTTGTTAATTAATATATAGGAGCACAATAATGAAAAAATCAATGAAAAAGGCTTGCATGGTTGCATTATTAACCACTTCAACATTGGCAGCTGCTGGTGTAAATGCGGTAGTTATGCCAAACAGTTACGAAATACCAAACAAAACTGTTTATGCAAAACAAAATGCAAATACTCTCACAATGCTTGAAGTAGATGGACAAAACGCAACAGCACTCGTTGGCTCAACATATACAGTTCCAACAGCAAGATTGGTTGTAAACGGAGCAGAACCAACAGTTTTAGATCAAACAAATTATACAGTAATTAGTCCAATAGGCGAAAATGTTGAAGTTGTTGAAGGAAAGTTTGAAATCAAAAGAATAGGTAATTATACTATTAACTATAAAATTGGAAATGGTGAAAAAGAATACACAGCAACAGTAACAGTAAATGGACAAGTTGGTGTAAACACAATAAATATTGTTGAAAATACAAAGAGAACACTTCCAAAATATGTATGGCAAACTTACAAAGGTGAAATTTATATTCCACAAGCAGAAGTCGAATTTAGTGATGAAGAAGTTGAAACAGAATATACAATAACCACAACAATTACAACACCATCACAAAAAACTTTAACATTTAATGCAGAAACTGGACTATTAAACTTTGATTCACTTGAAGAAGGCACATATTCAGTTAGATTTGATGCAAAAACAAGTGAGGGTGTATATTTAAATACAAGAACAGAAGAGTTCACAGTTTTGTCTGACACACAATTTGAAAAAGAATACGGCAAAGACTATGAATTAAAATTTGAATATTCAAAAACAGTAAACACAAGTGCTGATATTGGTGAAGAAATTGAACTTCCTACTCCAATCGGAAAAATGGGAGCAGAAACAACACCTGTTTACTATACAATAGAAGCATATGTTTATATCAATGGAAAAACAGTTGATGTAACAAGCCAAACAATAAATGGAAACAAATTCACTGCACAAAAAACTTATGTTATAGATGGACAAACATACACAGTTGACAACGGCAGATATTTGTTCTATTACAATGTAACAGATGCACTTGGTAAAAAAGCTGAAAAAACCGGTTTTGAAATTAGTGGTGTAAAAGATACAAAAGCACCAGAAGTTATAGTTGCAGATCCATACACTGTAGACAATACTGAAAATATAAAAAATGTCGACTACAAACTTCAAACAAACTTTACAAATGGTAAAAATATAGTTTTAAAAGCAATCTATGCAAAAGACCTTTCTGATTCTTTAAGTGATATGGAACTTGTAAGATATATAAGAAGCACTTCTCAATCAAGTTCTTCAGATGATATTTACACAGATGCAGGCAAAGAGGATAAATCAATATTCACAAAAGATATTGTATTTAACAGAACAGATGATTTTGCATTTGATGCAGAAACAATGGTTGATGCAAAAGATCTTGGAATAGACAAACTTGAGGACGGAAGTTATACAGCATATTACAAGGCAAAAGATAGTGCTGGAAACACTGTAACATTAAATTATTCATTTACGGTTGATTCTAGTTTTGAATTTACAACTGCACCAACAGTTGAATTTAAAGATACATTTAGTAAATCTGTATCAACAGGAGAAAAAATAACATTTAATAAACCTGTTGCAAGTGATGAAAATGATGACAGACTCTATACACAAGTTATGTATAAGTATGACAACGATGCTAATTGGACAGTACTTGAAGCAAATGAAGATGGAAAATATGAAATTGTTGTTGATAAAGATGGCGCAACATCATTAAAAATAAGAGCAAAAACAGAAAACGATGCTCGACTTACAGCAGAAGAAACAAATGCTGATAACAATATTGAAGCATACAAAGGTTTTAAATATGGATATGATGAAGTTGAAATCTTAATTAAAGACAATAAAGACACATCAAGACCAACAATTACAAGTCTTTCTGATTGGGCTGGTCCATATGAACAAAACGATGAAGTTGTTTTACCAACATTAACACTTACTGATGACCTTGTTGATTATGTTGATGTAAATATCACAGTAACACACATTGAAAATGTCGAAGACGAAACAAAAACTCAAGATTTTGATGTTGAAAACGCTGTTATTATGAGATCATCAAGTACAGGAACATATACTTTAAGTGGTGCAAAATTCTATGCAACACTTGCAGGTGACTACAATGTTGTTTATGAAATAACAGATGCTGGTAACAATAAAACATATATTTATCAAACAGTAAATGTTGCAGAAAAAGCAGTTGTTGATGAACCAAGATTTAACAATCTTCCAGAAGCACTTAGCGATGGAAAACTTGAACTTGGCGAATCTATTACACTTCCTGTTCCAGAAATAACAGGTGCAGGTGATAATGCCACATATGAAGTAAATGTTATAGGACCAGTTGGAAGTCAATTAAACAAAGAAACATTCACACCAAAGAAAACAGGAACATATACAATTATTTACTCACTTTATGTAAATGATGAAGAAGTTGAAAGTGAAAGAAAAGAATTTAAAGTTGAAGTTACAGATACAACAAACCCAGATGTAAGAGTTGAATGGAATTTAAATGATTCATACGAAGTTGGAAGCAAAGTTTTAATTCCTGTATTTAGTGCAAATGATATTTCAGGAATTGATTTAGATGCATCAAAAATTGTTATTTCTTCAAAATCTTATACAAGAACAATAAAAGGTAGTGAAATGGCAGACCTTTTAAATCAATATGGTTTGTGGCTTGAAGAAGAACAACAAATTGCAGAAGGAACACTTCTTCCAGAAGATAGAGAACATCCAAATGCTGGAAACTTATATGTAACATTAAACTACAACGAACAATATACAGTAACATACACAGTTTATGATAAATCAACAAACAAAAATTCAACAGTTGTAACACATACAATTAAAGTTGGTGATTTAGTTAAACCTGTTGTAGATGTTAAAGATGATATAGTATCAAGCACAGTTAAGATTGACACAA
>CALWEY010000041.1 GCA_944377435.1 uncultured Clostridia bacterium
ATCTCTTTCATATTTTTTACTCCTTAAACTAAATAATGAAATAACAACACTATACAATAAATCAAACAATGTTATTGATAAACTTGCGTATAAACTAAACAACATAATGTCTTTGTTAAAACATGGATATATGCAATTTTGCATAGCACAAGTAGGTTTTTTGTTTTTTAAATAGCAAAATACCATTTCTATAAACGAGATAATTGTTGCGCATGTCATAGCTGTTTTAAATGCGTCATAGTATCCAACTCTACCATAAACACAAACCTTTCTTATTTGTGTTTTGCTTTTTAAATTGTTTGTTAGTTGTTCAACAAAATAAATCTGTTTGATTGATAAGGAAAATTCAATTTCTTTTTTATGTTTTTTTGTTGTTACAATTATACTTTTGTCCTTTGGGAAAATTTTAAAAAGAATAAGCTTTATTTTCCATAAAAAAATTGAAACATATACTATTTCTTTTTGTGCATTAAAACACAATTTTATTCTAAAATTTAATGGCAAAATAAGTATAACAATAAAAAATAGTGGCAACAGAAAATATAAACTTTCCATGTCACTATTGTTTGTTTATTTTTATTTTTTATGCAAATTTAGTTAACTTGCTGTTTCTTCATCTTGCTTTTGAGAAAAATCCATTTTTTGAATGTTGTTTTGTTTTAAAATTTCATCAATATGATCTAACATCTCTTTGTCTTCGGCTTTAATTTGTTTAATATCTTTTTCATTTTTCAAAAATTCAGGTATTTCTTCTTCCTGTGGAACATCAAAATCTCTATACAAACCATCGCTAGACAGTTGATTATCGTATGTTTCACTTCTAATAACTTCAATTCTTTCAAGAAGGCTTTCATAATCAGGAAGGTCAGAAATATCTTTTAAATTAAATCTTTTTAAAAACTCATCTGTTGTTCCAAAAAGATATGGCTTGCCAACTGCGTCTTTTCGCCCAACTATTTCTATTAGTTTGTTATCTAATAGGACTTGAATTGCATAGTCTGCTGAGTTTATTTTTCTTATCTCTTCAATTTCTAATTTTGTTATTGGCTGTTTGTACGCAATTATTGCAACAGTTTCAAGTGCTGCCTTAGTTAGTGCTTTTTCACGAATTGGATTTAATACTGTGGAAATTTGTTCTGCATATGAAGGGTTGGAGCATAACTGAATTTTGTTTTTATATTCAATTAGCTGTATTCCACTATTTTCATCATAATCTTTTTTTATTTCTTCAACTGCTTTATTTAATGTTTTTTTATCTATTTCAAGTTTTTCTATTATTGTATCAACTTCAACTCCATCGCCTGCAATAAATAAAACTGCTTTAATAATCTCCTTCAAGTTGTTCATTTATTTCTATCTCCTTATCTATTCCTTCCTCGTTTGAAAATATATCTATCTCGCCAAAAATCGCACTTTGCTGAGCTTTTAAAATTTGCATTTTTAACAATTCTAAAAGTGCTAAAAATGTGTTTATTAGTTCACTTTTTGTTAAGTCATCATCAAATAAGTCGCTAAACTTAATCATTTTTTTATCTTTAACTTCATTCTTTATTGAGATAATTTTTTCCGCAACAGTAAAACGGTCTTTAACAATTTGTTTTGGTTCTTGTTCTATAATTTTTTTAGGTGCTGTTGCCATCATTATTGCAAAGGCGTCAAGCATACTGTCTAGCACCATATCTTTTAAAACAATTTTTACATTGTTTGCCATCTTATCTGGCTTTTTGTACATCTTGTCTAAATCTTCGATATTTGCTAACTTTTCACTAGCTTCTCTAAATAACTTTAATTCTTTAAGTCGTGCAAGCAAATTAACTTCCGGATCACCATCTTGTTGTTCTTCTTCGCCATCTGGAGGAAGAAGGGTTCTAGATTTAATTTCAATTAGTTGAGCAGCAATTTCAATAAACTCGCTTGCGTTTTCCATGTCTAACTTATCTATGCCAGATATGTATTCTAGATATTGCTCGGTTAAATCTGCAAGTTTTACCGTTTCTATATCCATTTTGTTATCTTTTATAATTTGCAACAATAAATCTAATGGACCTTCAAAGTTTTCCAGCTTTACCCTATATATGTTTGTATCTTCTTTTATTTCCTCTTGCTCTAAAACATTTTCCATTATACAAATAGCCCCCAAAACCAAAAGAATACATTAATAAGTCCACTTGTTACATAAGAGAATACAATATCAAATATTGGAGTAATAAGAAAAATTAATAATATAATAGTTCCGTATCTTTGCAAAAAGTTTACAAAACTATTTCCTGCTGGTGTTATTGCTTTTATGAAGTTAAATCCATCTAGTGGGAAAATTGGAATTAGATTAAACACAAACAAAGACAAATTCAAAATAATCATGTAAAAAAGAAAGTAATACAAAAAAATTAAAAATAAATTTGTTGATGCTAAAAGTAATTGTCCAACAAAAAAGTAAATGCCACTAAATATAAATGCCAAAATAAGATTTGCAGTAACGCCTGCTAGTGAAACTAAAACTAACCCCCTTCTATAATGCTTAAAATGCAAAGGGTTTATTTCTACGGGTTTTGCCCAACCGAAACCAAACAAAAATAGACACAAAAAACCAATTGGGTCAATATGCTTAAATGGATTTAGCGTTAATCTTCCAAGTGCTTTTGCAGTTGGGTCTCCCATTTTATAAGCAACATATGCGTGTGAAAATTCATGTGAGCAGAATGCTAACATAAGTGCCAAAACATATGCAACAACTAATGCTAAAATTTCAACAAAGGGTAAATTTGACCCTATTAAATCATAAATCATACTTATGTATTATACATAATAGTACAAATTTTTGCAAGAGATAATAAAAGAAAGGTTGCCCTTTCTTTTACTTAATCTTTATTTTTTACCAATTTTCTGCAATAATTTTTATTGAGTCAAAATATCCTATTTTTTCAATATCTTCTTTTACAATTAAATCTATTTCTTTAACAACATTCCCATCTTTAGTAATAGTTAAAATTCCCACCTTTTCTCCACTTTTAAGCGGTGCTTTTAATTTGTCGTCTAAAACATAAGAAATGTCATAACCCGAATTTGAGCCTTTTTTGCAAAGTCCATAGTAACTTTCTTTTGCATATATGTTTGCTACTTTGCATTTTGATTGTAAAATTTCATAGTTTTCTAAAACAGGAACTTTGCAATCTAAAACATCTTTATTTTCATAATTTGCGAAACCATAGTTAAATAATTCTGTAACTCCATTAAATCTTTCTTGACCTGTTTTTGCTCCCACTACGACAGCAATAAGTCTAAAATTATTTTTTTCTGCCGATGCAGTTAGACAATATCCTGCTTCTGAGGTTGAACCTGTTTTACCACTATCACAACCCTTATAGTATCTAACAAGTTTATTTGTATTTACAAGTTCTGTTTCTCTTCCCGATGGATGAGTTAATTTGTCCATCCATATAGAGCTGAGTGTATGATAATGTTCATGTTTTAATAGTTCTTTTAGTAAGATTGCACAATCGTTTGCACAAGAATATTGTTCTGGTGCTGGAAGACCTGTACAATTAGCATATAAAGTATTTTCCATATTTAAAGACTTTGCTCTTTCGTTCATTTTTTGAACAAATGCACTTTCACTACCTGCTATGTGTTCTGCCAATGCTACGCTTGCATCATTTGCTGACATCATTACAACACTTTTAATTAAATCTTCGGTTTTATATTCAACATAAGGGTCTATAAAGACTTGTGAACCACCCATTTTTGATGCGTTTTCAGTTGTTGTAATCATTGTATCAAGTGTTAAACTTCCATTATCTATTGCTTCGTATGTTAAAAGAAGTGTCATAATTTTTACCATACTTGCAACAGGTAATCTTGCTTTTGAATTATTTTCATAGATTACAGTATTGGTGTTGTAATCCATTAAAAGTGATGCTTTTGAGTTTATTTGTAAAACATCAGTTTGTGCATGTACAATATTCTTATTCTGCATAGTACCACTATATATTGGTATTATCAATAAACATAGTACACAAAATATTGCAAACAATTTTTTCATAAAAAACTACTCCTTTTATAGAAGTAGTTTTTTCAAATTTATATTTTTTATTCTTTAATAAAATTAGAAAGTATAATTTTTATTTTGTTACAAGCTTTTTTTGCGTTTAATAAAACTTCTTCATGACTTAGATTATCATCAGATTTATCAAAAACATTTACAACACTTGCAATAGCACAAACTTTAAATTTAAAATAATTTGATATTATACAATCAAAAACTGTGCTCATAGAAACTGTGTCTGCACCCATGTTTCTAAGCATTTCAACTTCTGCCATAGTTTCATAACTTGGACCAAGTAATTGAGTATGAATCCCTTGTCTTATATTTATGTCATTTTGCTCGGCAATTTTTTTCATTTTGTCAAATAGTTCTTTATCGTAAGCATTTGTCATAGATGTAAATTCTAATGGCTCTATATTAACAAGTGGATTTTGTCCTGTAAAATTTATATGGTCACGAATTAGCATAATATCCCCAACACTAAATGTTTTATTTATGCCACCGCATGAAGTTAATAGTATTATATTTTTAGTGCCAAGTAAACTTAATATTTTAAAAGGCAAAATAACATTTTCCATTTTTCCACTTTCATAATAATGAAGTCTTGATACTAATACTACATTTTTATTGTTTATTTTGCCAAAAATAAACTTTCCACTATGACCTTTTACTTTTGACTTTGGCATCTTTAGATTTTTGTATTCTACAATTGTAACATCTTCTAGATTTGGTATTGAATCCATTAAGCCACTCCCGACCACTATTGCATAATCAATTTCACCTATGTTGTATTTGTTTTTTAATATTTTTACAATTTTATCTGCTCTTATCATAATTCACCTATAATATTTTTACCTTAACTGTAAAGCATTGTCAACTTTATATAACTAATATAATATTACTTCTAAAAATAAACAATAGAAAAGTTTCTACAAGATTGATTATAGTAAGTGCCAAAGTTGCAATTAAAAAAGGATATAGAATGTTTGAGTATTTTTTACATTTTAAATAATTGTTTATTCTTATTTGTCTGCACATAAATACAAAGAATGTCATTAAAACAACAAGCATAATAAGTTGGCATGGAAGAATAATTAAAAGTGACTTTATAATTCCATTGAAACTAAAAACTAAAATTATCATTAAACAGTTTATTGAAATTAAAAACGCCCTGTATGCAAGTAAGCACCAACCAAAAATATACAAGAATGGATTTAATGAAAAAACAAATAAAAGTACCATAACTATTTCGTAAGAAAGTAATCTTCCAAAAAAGTTTTGTGCAAATTTTTCTAAATCTTCTAATTGATATGTTAGATTAAAATCTTCAAAAACATCGCTATCACCAATGTTATATAATTTAATAGCCGTAAATATTCCAGTTAAAAGTCCTACAAAACAAAACAATAAACAAATTATGATTTTTAATTTATTTTGTGAAAAAAACTCCGAAGCAGTGTATCTTAAAGAATATAAATTTCTTGTGATTCTTTTTGATTTCATATAATATAATTATTCACAAAAAAGTCAAATATTCGTCAAGAAACCTCATTTAACATCCAATCACTGTAAACTCCATAACCCTTTGTTGGATCATATAAAAATACATGAGTAACAGCACCTATAAGTTTGCCATCTTGAACAATTGGCGAACCACTCATCCCTTGAACAATACCACCTGTTAAATCTATCAATCTTTTGTCTTTAACTCTAAATATAAAACTTTTATCAGATGATGAGTGTTGGTTATATGTTTTTATAATTTCTATATCGTATTCTTCTCTTATTCCGCTAACCGAACTTATTATTTTTGCTTTTCCAACTCTAACTAAAAGTCTTGATGCTATCGGGCAAGATAAGTTTTTATCAACAATATTTTCATCATTTGTTATTTCGCCAAATACACCACAGCTTGTATTTTTTTCAATATCGCCATTTGACATAGATCCTTGAACAAATAAACATCTCAGTTCTCCTGCCTTACCCTTTGTTCCTTTTGTTATTCCAAGCATTGTGCAAGGATAAATATTTCCATCGTTTACAGGTATTT
>CALWEY010000042.1 GCA_944377435.1 uncultured Clostridia bacterium
CGTTGGACACAAATTCCACTTTCAAAACTTCTTCAAAGCGATAGAGAAAAACTTTTAAATATGGAAAAAGAACTCCATAAAAGAGTAATTGGTCAAGACGATGCAGTTAAAAAAGTTAGTGATGCAATAATTAGGTCAAGGGCAGGGATACAAGACCCAAATAGACCAATTGGTTCGTTTATGTTTTTAGGTCCAACAGGTGTTGGAAAAACTGAACTATGCAAGGCACTTTGTGCAAACTTGTTTGACACCGAAAAAAATTTAATAAGAATTGATATGAGTGAATATATGGAAAAATTCTCTGTGTCTAGACTTATTGGTGCGCCACCAGGATATGTTGGTTATGAAGAAGGTGGACAATTAACCGAACAAGTAAGAAGAAAACCATACAGTGTAATACTCTTTGATGAAATTGAAAAAGCACACCCAGATGTATTTAATGTGCTTTTGCAAATACTTGATGACGGTAGAGTAACAGACGGACAAGGCAAAACAGTTGACTTTAAAAACACAATAATAATTTTAACATCAAACCTTGGCGCTGATGCAATTATGCAAGGAATACAACCAGACGGTACAATAAGCGAAGAGGCAATAAATCAAGTGAATGCGCTTTTAAAACAAAGTTTTAGGCCAGAATTTTTAAACAGACTTGATGAAATTATTTTCTTTAAGCCACTTGTAAAAACAGAAATTAAACAAATTGTTGATTTGCTTTTAAACAATCTTAAAGAAAGATTAAAAGATAAACAAATTTCGTTAAATGTAACCGACAAGGCAAAAGAGTTTATAATTGATAATGGTTTTGATATAAACTTTGGTGCAAGACCACTTAAAAGATATATCCAAAACAATGTTGAAACAGTACTTGCAAAATATATGCTTGCAAACGATATTGCTCCAAATACAACACTTACTGTTGATGTTGAGAATGATAACATTATTGTTAAATAAGAAAATAGACTGCAAAAAACGGCAAAAAAATCACAATAAAATATATTGTGATTTTTTTATGGGTTTATTAAAAAATTTACAATGTGTCATTATTATCATTAAAATAATCTCTTGCAAAAAATTGTTGTAAAGTGATGTTTGCACCCATACATAATTTTTTAATAGTTATTACTTTTGGACATTTACTTTTTTTAGACATAAAATCAAATATAGTTGAAGGTGTTAAATTTGAGTTTAAACATAGTGCTGTGAGTGTTGTTTTATTTTCAACTAAAAGTTCTTTTATTCTTTTTCTAATTGCTTCATCTAAATTCATATTACTATGCTCCGTAACGAAATTTCGTAAAAAGTTTAAATTTTTTAGCGATTATTGTCTTACGGTATTTCGTAAATAAAGTTGACAAATATAACTAAAATAGTTAAAAATATTTACGATGTTTCGTAATATGAGTATTTGCAAATCTTGTTGTTTTATTGGTCATAGAAAAATTGAAGTATCAAATTTGCTTGAAGAAAAATTAAAAAATATGCTTATTTATTTAATTGAAAAACAAGGGGTAACTAATTTTTTATTTGGAAGCAAAAGTCAATTTAATGACTTTTGTCATGTTGTGGTTACAGAGCTAATGCAAACATATTCATTTATTAAAAGAATTGCATACACTTGCAAAAGTGAAAGTGTTATTCTTTCAAGTGAAAAAGAAAAGTGGGAACAAATATATTCAAAATTTTTTAAAAAACAAATTCATTTACTTTGCTACGAACAAGAAATTGAATATAAAACAAAATACACATCAAATAAAGCAAGTTATATTGAAAGAAATTTTGCAATGATAGATAATAGCGATTTTTGTATTTTTTATTATGACGAAAATTATACGCCACCACAAAAATATAGAAAAAACTCACATATAATAATAAATAAAAAAAGTGGAACAAAAATTGCATACGATTATGCAAAAAGAAAAAATAAAAATATTATCAATTTAAAATAAACTTAAAGACAAATTTTTTAATAAGTTTTTAAATTTTATCACTTGAATAAAAACAAAGGTTGTATTATACTTATTAGGCAAAGGATAATTATGAAAAGTATATATACATATTATAAAGAAAGATTGATTGAAATAAGTGGTAAAAACAGAAGTTTATACCTTAAAAATTTTAACAAAAAAAATGGTTATGATATCGGTAAAATTTTATATCAGGACCAAGAAAAAGCAAATGAACTTTTACAGCTTTTGTGGAACGGGAAAAGCATTCCTTTTAAACTTATTTGCAAAGAAAACAAAGAAGCAATTTTAAAGGCAAACAATATTGATGTAAAATTTCCAGACCAACAATTTGAAAACGAAAAAGACAAACAAAAGTTTGACAGACAAAAAAGGGAATTTTCAAAAAAAGCTGTTTTGCAAGAAGTTCAAAATCTTAAAAGTTTAAAGCGTGAAATAGAAGAAATAGAAAAGGAAACAGGTAGATATGAATTATATTTATGCTATCCTTTTGTTTATGGTGCCGTAAGAAATTATGTTTTTAAAGCACCACTGCTTATGTTCCCAGTTGTTATTGATGTAATTGATGATACAAATGTAAATATTTGCCTAAAATATGGAGAGAACATTCAATTAAATAAAGCACTTATGCTTGCAATGGCAGATGATGCACACTTAAACTTGGAAGAACTTGAAATGGAGTTCGATTGTTTAAAACCTAAATTTAATGACTTGCAAGCACTTTTAGATTATTTAAAAACTTTTGGAATAAAATTTGATTACAGTGCAAGAAAAAATATTTTCCCATTTAATAGATACGGTGAACCAAACGAAAATAGTAATCTTGAAATAAAACATTTATGCTTGCTTTCTAGGTGCAGTTTAGCAAACTCCATTTATAACGATTATTCGGCACTTGAAAAAAGACATCTTACAAATGACAGCATAAACGAGCTTTTAAACACAAAAAAAACAAAACAAAAAACTGCAAAATACACAAATTTATATTTAATCAATAATGTCGACTATGCACAAGAACAAGTTGTGCGTAAGGTAAACGAAAGTGGTAACATGGTTATCTATGGACCACCGGGAACAGGTAAATCTCAAACAATTGTAAATGTTATTGCGGACGCAATTTGTAAAAACAAAAAAGTTCTTGTTGTTTCGCAAAAAAAAGCAGCACTAGAAGTTGTTTTTAACAGGCTTTCTTCACTAAATAGCAAAGCGATGTTTATAACAGATGCTGAAAAAGAAAAACGAGTTTTTTATGAAAGATGTTACACTGCGCACGAAAATGTTTTAAACAGTTTATATAGCGAAAAGTTATATAAAGACTTTGAAGAAGTAAATAAGCACCTAGAAACAGAAATAAACAACCTAAATGTTATATCAGACTGTTTAACAAACAAAACACCTTTTGGTATCTCACTTCAAGAAATGTATTACAACTCATATAAAATAGGCAAAAGGTCAAGCGAGTATGCAATATATAAGCAAATGCAAAAAGAAAAACAACTCATGGCGCTAACCTATGATGAATTAACAAAAGCACTCAGCATTTTAAACGAAAAAAACAAAGCAGAAATATACTATAATTTTGTTGAAGAAAAAAAGAAAAATCCATTTATTGACCACCTAAAAAGTGATTTAAGTGTTCATGTTGTAATTGAAGCACAAAACAAATTAAAAAATTTGTGTCAAAAACGACAGGCTCTATTTGATGTTGCAAAATACAAATATTCAAGACAAATTTTGTCATATTACAACCAAGTAAAAGCGAACAAAGATGTTAAACCGCTTGTTAAAATGATTGCAAAATTTGAATATCCAGACGCAACTAAATTTTTAAACGCAAGTTATGTTTTGTTCTTTATGTATCCATTTGCAAAATACAACATGCTTAAAAAAGAAAAAATAATTGACCAAGAGTTCACAAAAACACTAACTGCTATTGACGAATATGTAAAAGAATATGAATTTTTAAAAGATGTTTTAACCGAAAGTGGATATTTAATGGCATTAGACGGAATTCTAAACGGGAACAATGCAATAATAAGGCTACTTTTAAGCGCTGTTGAAAACTATATCGAACTAAGGGACACAAACAGCATACTTAAAAATCTTGATGATGAGCAAAAACTTGTTTTAAACTTTGCATATAAAAACACAAACACTTTTGCAAAATATATGGAAGTTTTAAATAAATTATTGCCTATAAGAATTTATCACGAAATAATAAAGTACGAAACATCACAAAAACAAATTCTTTCAAGCATAGTAGACTTTGAAAACATAAGGTCAAGAATAATAAGTTTAAAGAAACAACAAAACGAACTAAGCAAGCAAATTGCACAGCAGAGTTTTATTGAAGAATACAAAAAAATGATAGACGGCAGTCCAACAAGCAAAGACTACATTTATCAAATTTCTAAAAAACAAAACTTTTGGCCAATAAGAAAAACAATGGAAGTTTATGGCGATTATCTGTTTAAACTTTTCCCTTGCTTTTTGCTTTCGCCAGAAAATGTATCAACAATACTCCCACTTAAACGAAATATGTTTGATGTTGTTTTGTTTGATGAAGCATCACAGGTGTTTATTGAAAACACAATTCCAACAATATATCGTGGCAAAAGAGTAGTTGTTGCAGGGGACGCAAAACAATTAAGACCAACAACAACATTTATGAAAAGATACATGGGTGCAAGCGTTGATGATGATTTAGATTATTCAACACAAGCTGCACTTGAAGTTGAAAGTTTACTAGACCTTGCAGTTTCAAGATTTGCAAGTAGCAACATTACATATCATTACAGAAGCAAAAACGAAGAACTTATCGACTTTTCAAACAAAGCGTTTTACTTTGGGAATTTACAAATTGCACCTAATGTTTCAAAAAATATAAGACACAAGCCAATAGAAAGAATACTTGTTGATGGAATGTGGCAAGACAGAAAAAATGTTAAAGAAGCACAAAAAGTTGTTGAACTTACAAAACAAATTCTAAAAACTAGAAAAAACAACGAAACAATAGGAATTATTACTTTCAATGTAGAACAAGAAAACTGCATAGAAGATTTAATGGAAAAACAATGCTTTAACGATGATGAGTTTAGAAACTTGTACATAAAAGAAACAAGCAGAATAGACAATGGCGAAGATGTTAGTTTGTTTGTTAAAAACCTAGAAAATGTTCAGGGTGATGAAAGAGATATAATTATTTTCTCAATAAGTTATGCAAAAAATGAATACGGAAAAGTTAATTCAATTTTTGGTTCACTTTCAAACGAAGGTGGAGAAAATAGATTAAATGTTGCCATAACCAGAGCAAAACAAAAAATATATGTCGTAACAAGCATTGAACCGGAAGAATTAAAAGTTGATAATTCAAAGTTTGTTGGACCAAAACTATTAAAAAGTTATTTAACATATGTAAGAGCAGTTTCAAATGGTAACACGGAAGAAGTAAAAACAATACTAGACAGTTTTAACGAAAATTCATTGCCAACAAAAACTATAAGCACAGTTCTCCCAATAGAAAATCAAATTGCTGAAAGTTTAGCAAAACTTGGATATAAAACCGAAATCAATTTAGGGAATTCAAATAGTAAAATTTCTGTCGCAGTATATGACAGAAAAAAAGATAAATATCTTTTAGGAATTGAAACCGATCAAACTGTAATATCTAGTTCGCCGTCGCCACTTGAAAGAGATGTATTTAGAAATCAGTTCTTAAAATCAAAGGGTTGGACAACATTTAGAGTTTGGAGTAGAGATTGGTGGCACAACAGCGCACAAGTTATAAACAATATAGTAAAAGAAATAGAAAAACAAAAGAAAATATTATAAAATACAAAATAAAAATTGGGTAAGTTTTACTCAATTTTTATTTGACAAAAATAAAAAATAATACATATAACAAATAATGCTGTTTTTATTGACAAATATTTATTACATAAATATAATACATCAAGTTGACACAGTGTCAAAGGAGAAAAATGATTAAACTATTAAAATATTTTAAATGGCTAGATTGGGTACTATCTTTATTAGTAGTTGGAATTATAGTGCTTCAAGTATGGCTAGAAATGGAACTAATTGAATATATGGGCAGTATTATCTCTCTTATTCAAATGCACGCACAAGGTGCGCCACTAACTGCACTAGATTTGTGGAATGTTGGCTGGAAGATGATTTTAATTGCATTTGGAATATGTGCAAGCGTGGTTATTGTAAACTATTTAGCATCAAAGATTGCTGCACGATTTTCAAAAAAATTAAGAACAGAAGTGTTTAAAAAAGTAAATTCATTTTCTATGGAAGAAATGAATAAATTTTCAACTGCTTCACTAATTACAAGGTCTACAAACGACATAAAACAAGTTGAACAAACTGTTTTTATGACGCTTAGAATGGCAATAACTGCTCCTGTTATGGCTTGTTTTGCAATAAGCAAAATTATTGGTAGCAGTGTAGAACTTTCTTGGACAACAGGTGTTGCTCTTTTAATTATGCTTCTTCTTGTTTTATTCTTATTTTTTGTTGCTGTTCCAAAATTTTCTCAAATTCAAAAGAAAACCGACCGAATCAATAATGTCACAAGAGAAAATTTAACAGGAATACGAGTTGTAAGAGCATACAACGCAGAAAAAGAACAAGAAGAAAAATTTGAAGTTGTAAATAAAGACTTAACAAAAACAAACTTGTTTGTAAACAGGGTAATGGCACTTATGTGGCCAGGACTTGAACTTATTATGAACGGTCTTACAATTGCTATATATTGGGTTGGTGCTTACCTAATAAATGTAGGGACACTTGAATATTACACAATGGTAACATTCACACAATACGCAATGCATGTTCTTATGAGTTTTATGTTTATATCAATGCTCTTTGTGTTTATTCCAAGGGGAGTTGTTTCTGGGCGAAGAATAAACGAAGTTTTGTCTACAAAATCAAAAATTCATGACGGAGACGGAGTTAAACCACAAGTAGTTGGAGAAGTGGAGTTTAAAGATGTTTCTTTCAAATATCCAGACGCTGAAGAATATGTTTTAAAGGACATATCATTCAAGGTAAATAAGGGCGAAACAATAGCCTTTATTGGTTCAACAGGGAGTGGGAAAAGCACACTTATTAACCTAATACCAAGATTTTTTGATGCAACAGAAGGCGAAGTTTTAGTTGACGGCGAAGATGTAAAAAATTATAAACTTGAAGATTTAAACAACAAACTTGGTTATGTGCCACAAAAAGGATACTTATTTAGTGGAACAATAAAATCAAATTTACTCTATGGCAACGAAAATGCCAGCGATGAAGATATAGAAATGGCGCTAAAAGTAAGCCAATCTGATTTTGTTAAAACCCTTGAAAATGGTGTTGATTACGAAATTGCACAAGGTGGAACAAATGTTTCAGGTGGTCAAAGACAAAGATTAAGTATTGCAAGAGCAATAATCAAAAAACCAGAAATCTATATTTTTGACGATAGTTTTTCAGCGCTAGATTATAAAACCGATAAAAATTTAAGAAAGGCTTTAAGAACATACACAAAAGATGTAACAAAAATAATTGTTGCACAGCGTATTGGAACAATTATAGATGCCGACAAAATTGTTGTTTTAGATGAAGGGAAAATGGTTGGATATGGAACTCATGAAGAACTTTTAAAAAATTGCGAAGTTTATAAAGAGATTGCATTATCTCAACTTTCAAAGGAGGAACTATAATGACAAAGACAGAAAAAACTCCAAAATTAAAACAGCGTGGACCAATGGGGCGTGGTATTAGCACAGGTGAAAAGGCAAAAGACTTTAAAAAGTCTATGAAAATGTTAATCAAATCTTTGCGTCCTAATTATGTTAGTATTATATTTTCACTTTTGTTTGCAATAATTGGAACTGTGCTTGCCTTGGCACTTCCAAATGTAACAAAAATTGTTAGTGAAGAAATTTTTAGTGCAATATCGCAAAAAGTTTCAGTCAACTTGCAAAAAGTTATGACTGTATCATTATGGCTTGTTTGCATGAGTTTAATTAGTGCAGTATTCTCATATTTTCAAGGCTTTATTTTAAGTGGCGTAACTGCTAAAGTTACAAAAAGATTAAGAACGCAAATTTCCGAAAAAATAAATGTTCTTCCACTTAAATATTTTGACAGTCAAAGTTATGGAGATATTTAAAGTAGAGTTACAAACGATGTCGACACAATTGGTCTAACATTAAACCAAAGTTTAAGCAATATTGTAAGTTGTATAACAATGCTTCTTGGTGCACTTATTATGAT
>CALWEY010000043.1 GCA_944377435.1 uncultured Clostridia bacterium
TATATTAAGCGGTTTTGATGAAAAAATCAAACTTGCCGAGCAAGACATCAAGGCTGTTGGAAGCGTGAAGGAAATCATCTATCAAGACGCAAAGCAGAAAAACATTGAAGTGTTTTTGAAAGCGGACGATAAGTAGAAATAGAAAAATAAGAACGCTATTATAATAACGTTCTTTTAATTTATAATCACATCAATAATACTTATGATGTCTTTATTATGATTTTTACTTAACGTTCCAAATAATTTCAACATTTCTAAAAAAACTTTTATATTTTTTTCATTAATAACAAAATTTGCAAATTCTTTTGTCTTGGCAGTTCTTCCTAAAAGTTTTTTGCTATTTTCTAATTCAGTTATAGGAAAACATAAATACAACATTGGTTGGACTCCAATTGCATATTGCTTTTCTGTGATTTTAATTTCAGCAACAATTTCATAGCTATCAAATTTATAAACCAATAACGGATACTCGACTTTCGTCCACATAAAGTTAAAATTATTTATTGTTTTATGAATAGGATGAGTTCTTTTTATTGACAATTCAGGATTTACATCCAGATAATTATCATTTGAAAGGTTAAATAAATAATTTCTTATATCAATCAATTCCTTTTTTGATACAATATCCCAATCATAAAAATATTTGATATATTCTGATAACTCATACAAAGTCTTTTCTTTTCCATTGGCTCCAATAAATGAAAAATTTTTTAAAGTTGTTTTCTCTAGTTTTTGAACATCAGCTTTAACAACATCATAACCAATTTGCCATTCAACATAACAACTTTGTGTAAAAGGTTCTACCTTTGTAGAAACAGGTATACCATATTCATTCAAAATTGAACGTTTTTTTATTCTTGTTTTTTCAGTTCCTTTTGTAAGTGGAATTGCAACTCTAATTTCATTTTTTCCTATTTCCTTAATATACATATTATTACCTCTTTTAAACATTAAATAATTTTTGAAAGTATTTGTCAATCAATTCATAACGATTATCAGTTTTATATGATATTTTTTGTTTTAACCATGGATGTTTTTCTATGCTCCTTGTTATAAAAATATCTTTTATGACCGTAAACTCTGCATTATTTATAAAAACATCACAATTTCCATAATAATATGGAAGTTGATTTATGTAATCTTTAAAAATATCAACGTAACAATAATAAGCAAATTTTTCTTTTTCAATAATAATTGAATTATCCGTAAAATCTTCAATAAATGTCCTACTTCTGTTTAAAGCATTTATATCCCTCATTGTAAAAAACAAAATATCACCATTTTTATATCGCTTATACCTTGAAGGATATTTTGATATATAATTTCTTATATAATCATGCCTAAGATTAAAAGTTTTATTATCAATAGTTTTAAAATTCATGTCTAAAACATCACTATACTTTAACCCATTAGAGCACCTCTTATATAGTGCAATAATGATTGGAAACCCTTTTGTCCTTGAAGTCATATTAAATTCCTGACTATTTATTATACAATGGTCAATAAGTCTATAATTATTATAAAAAGGGTTAAGTAATTCAAAATTTGCTTTCTTTATCATATATGACAATGGATGTAAAACAGCAACATAATCAGGTTTTAATTTATTATATGAGAGTAAAAATGATATCCCTAAATCTCTTGTTTTTATATCATTATCAATAACGCATGGAGATGCTTTTTTTATGTCATTTTTAACTTTTGATGTTGTATCGTTATATGGAGGATTCCCTATGATTATTAGTTTATCATTTTCTTCCAAGTGAATTGACTTACGTGTAAAGTTGTTTAAAGTATTTAACACATAATACTCACTGTTTGGATATATTTTTTTTGCTATCTCAATTGCTTTTTTATCTATATCACAGCCAATTGTTTTATATGGATATAATGATTTCAAAAACGCTCCATATCCACATGAAGAATCAAGATAAATATATTTATCATAATCGTTAATGTTTAATTTTATCATATCAATAAGTTTATCTATAAATTTTTGAGGGGTATAAAAGCATCCGAAATCGGTCATCTCTTTATATGTTAAATGCTGTTGCTCCATTTTGTTCTCCTTTTATATCACAAACATAACCATAAGCATTATATCATAAAAAATATATAATGTCATAGTAATCTAATAACTTTTTAACAAATAAATAGTTTTTCACATTTTATTTAACACTCTGGCACCTTGCTTAATAAAATTTAAACATAACAATCTTAATATGCTTGCTCCTCAAACTTATGTTATTAAAACATCTCAAAAAAATGCCTCTAACGCAAAAAAGTTTGATTTTTAAAATTATGTTTTTTAAAAAAATTTAACAATCTAAAAAATCAATTAAAAAAACAAAAACCTAGAAAAAATATAAAAGTTTTATCTTTAAAAATTTGTTTTAAAAACTGTAATAATCAAAAAATTAACTTTAAAAAACAAATAAATATTAAACGAAAAATAAAAAAGTTTGATTTAAAACTTCATGCATTTAATTTTAAAAAGTAGGCAAAAGTAACTTAAGTTTTAAAGCATTATATAAAACACTTTTTCACTTTTTAAACAAAATGTAATAACAACAAAAGCAAAAAGCATAGATATATTTGAGGTGTTTTTATGTTTTTTGAAGAGTTTGCAAAAACTGCAAATATTGAACTTAAAAATGTGCGTTTTTTGGCAAATATGCTGGACTTTTCCAGCATAAGTCTTGAAGGGCGCTTTAAGATTGAGTTTTTCTCTCAAACAAAAATCATTCTCTCTTTTGCCAAAC
>CALWEY010000044.1 GCA_944377435.1 uncultured Clostridia bacterium
GGCGCATTATTTTTAAACCATTCAACAACAAACGGATTAAAAGACTGAATTGCAAATTCTCCGTTGTATTCATTTAAAATTTTTAAAAGTTTGCTTTCAAGTTCACCAACTTTTGAAGTGTTTTTAATTTCAATTAAAATAGGAACTTGACCTTTTACAAGATTAAGCACTTCCTCTATTGTGGGAATAGTATACTCTGTGTTTGCAAGATGATAATTTGTTAGTGCATCTTTTGTTAAATTTTTAACATAACCATCTTTTTGTGTCATTCTAGAAAGTGTATCGTCATGAAAAACTACGATTGTTCCATCGCAGGTAAGATGAACATCTAATTCAATAGGATAACCATTTGTTATTGCATTTTCAAAAGCACCCAATGAATTTTCAGGGTATACTTCGTTATGTAAACCACGATGAGCTATACATCTTTCAACAAGCCAAGTTTTAAAAATATCCATTTATTTCTCCTAAAAAATATACTATCATATTAAAAAAATTATGTCTACATTTTTATTATTATTTGATTATTTCTATAATTTTATATATAATTAAAACAAATTATTGTAGGAGAGCAAATGAACGATAGGCAAAAAAGAATAAGAAATTTTTGTATAATTGCACATATAGACCATGGAAAGAGTACGCTTGCAGACAGACTTATTGAAAAAACAGGTACAGTTTCAAAGCGTGACATGAGCGAGCAACTTTTAGATAGTATGGACATCGAAAGAGAAAGGGGAATAACAATTAAACTAACTCCTACAAGAATGTTCTATAATTACAAGGGTGAAGAGTATACTCTAAATCTTATTGATACACCTGGACATGTTGACTTTACTTATGAAGTATCAAGGTCTCTTGCTGCTTGTGAAGGGGCAATCTTAATTGTTGATGCTTCTCAAGGCGTAGAAGCACAAACTATTGCAAACACATATCTAGCGTTGGATAACAATCTAGAAATTTTACCTGTTTTAAATAAGATAGATTTGCCTAGTGCCAATATAGAAAAGTGCAAAAAAGAAATAGAGGATATAATTGGACTTCCTGCTGATGATATTCCATGCATTTCTGCAAAAGATGGAATAAATATTGACGATGTATTAAATCAAATTGTTGAAAAAATACCATGTCCAAAGGGCGATGAAAATGCAAGTTTAAAAGCACTAATATTTGACAGTTTTTACGATAATTTTAAAGGTGCGATATGCTTTGTAAGAATTTTTGATGGCACTGTTAAAGTTGGCAGTCAAATTATGATGATGAAAACAGGCAAAACTTATGAAGTAACGGAAGTTGGAGTGTTTTGTCCAGCTATGAAACAAACCAATGTGTTATCTAGTGGTGATGTAGGATACATTTGTGCAAGCATAAAAAATTTATCAGATACAAAAGTTGGCGACACAATAACTGATGCACTAAATCCAACAAAAGAAGCACTTGCGGGTTACAAAGAAGTTCAGCCTGTTGTGTTTAGTGGAATTTTTCCTGTTGACGGAGCAAAATATGGAGAACTTAAAGATGCTCTTGAAAAATTAAAGTTAAATGATGCATCTCTCGTGTTTATGCCAGAAACATCTATTGCACTGGGTTTTGGTTTTCGATGTGGATTTTTGGGACTACTTCACATGGAAATAATAACCGAAAGGTTAGAAAGAGAGTTTAATTTAGATATAATTACAACGGCACCAAGCGTAAGTTATCATGTGTATAAAACAAATGGCGAAATGATTGAAGTTTCAAATCCTTCTATGCTTCCTCCAATTAGTGAAATAGATAGAATAGAAGAGCCAATGATAAAATTAAATGTTTACACACCACCTGAATATGTTGGTGCAATTATGGATTTGTGTCAAGATAAGCGTGGCGTGTTTATAGATATGCAATACATTGAAAAAACAAGAGTTGTTATGAAATATCATATGCCACTTGCAGAAATGATTTACGACTTTTTTGATAGTTTAAAATCACGAACCAGAGGTTATGCAAGTTTAGATTATGAAATATATGGATTTATGCCAAGTGACCTTGTTAAACTTGACATAATGTTAAATGGAGAAACTTGCGATGCGTTAAGTTTAATAACTCATAAAGATAAAGCATATGCAAGAGGAAGACAAATAGCAGAAAAATTAAAAAAAGTTATTCCACGACAACTTTTTGAGGTTCCAATTCAAGCATGTATAGGTGGAAAAATTATTGCAAGAGAAACAGTTAGCGCAATGCGAAAAGATGTCCTTGCAAAATGTTATGGTGGAGATATATCAAGAAAAAGAAAACTACTTGAAAAACAAAAAGCAGGGAAAAAGCGTATGCGTCAATTTGGTTCTGTTGAACTTCCAAGCGAGGCATTTATAAGCATACTTAAAACAGATGACAATGATTAGTAGAATGATTTATATTCATATTCCATTTTGTGACAGTAAATGCTATTACTGTAATTTTTGCTCAAGTGTTTACAGTGAAAAAATAAAAGAAAAATATTTTTTAAAATTGTTAGAAGAAATAAAATTAAATAAAAATAAAGAAATAAATATATCTTCAATATATATAGGTGGTGGGACTCCGTCAAGCATAAATGAAAAATATATAAAATCAATTATTAAAGGAATAAATCAAAATTTTAATGTTTTAAAAAATGCAGAAATAACAATTGAAGCAAATCCTTGTTCTATAACCGAAAAAAAGCTTTTAGTATACAAAAATTTAGGAATAAATAGAATAAGTTTTGGAGTCCAATCTTTAAATAATAAATGTTTAAAAATTATTGGCAGAAAACACACAAAAAAACAAGCAATAAATACTATTAAATTAGCAAAAAAATGCGGTTTTGACAATATAAATGCTGATGTTTTAATTGGTATACCAAAGCAAAATTATTTTAAATTAAAAAATACTATTAAAAATTTAATAAAATTAAAAATACAACACATTTCTTGTTATATGTTGATAAATGAAAAGGGTACAAAATTAACAAACTTAATTGAAAATAAAAAAGTGAAAGTAATAAGCGAAGAAAAATGCGTTACTTATTATAACAAAACATGCAAGTATTTAAAAAAGCATGGTTATAGTAGATATGAGATTTCTAATTTTTCAAAAGACAATTTTATGTGTAAGCATAATATTGGATATTGGCAATTAAAAGAATATTATGGTTTTGGACTTAGTGCGCATTCGTATATTGATGGTTGCAGATATTCGAATACTTGTGATATGCAAGAATATTTAAATAATAAACTTGAATATAAAAAAGAAAAACTTTCAAGTTTAGAACAAACGGAAGAAATGATAATGCTTGCCCTTAGGACAGTTTATGGAATTGATTTAAAAAAGTTAAAAAATTTAGGGTATGATTTAATTAAAGAGAAAAAACAAGAAATTGATTTTTTAGTTAAAAACAAATTTATAACATACAAAAATGACAACATTAAAATATGCGAAGATAAGTTTGGCGTTACAAATCAAATAATTTTAAAACTTTTGCCTTAATTTTTATTAAAAACACTTGTCAAACCAAGTTTAATATGTTATATTTTAGTGTAAAGTAATTTTACTTAACAGGTGCGTATGAGCGTTGAAGAAACAATTAGACTAAGTGAACTTTTAGATTTGTATGGCGAACTGCTTTCAAAAAAGCAAAAAGAAATGTTAAATAGTTATGTTAATAATGACATGTCTCTTGCCGAAATTGCTGAAAATGACAACATTTCAAGAGTTGCTGTGTTAGATGCAATAAAAAAAGCAAAGCAAAAACTTTTTGATTATGAAAGTAAATTAAAATTATACAAAATAAAAACAAAACTTAAAAATTTATTAAATTTAAATGCAAAAGATGTAAAAAGTGAAATTACAAAAATTTTGGAGGACTTATAATGGCATTGTTTGGAAGTTTAACAGAAAAGATGTCTCACATATTTTCTAAACTTACAAAAAGAGGAAAACTTACTGAACTAGAAATTAAAGAAGCAATGAGAGAAGTTAAACTCGCGCTTTTAGAAGCCGATGTGAATTATCTTGTTGTTAAAGACTTTGTTAAAAAAGTGTCCGAAAAAGCAGTAGGGGACACAGTTTTAAAAAGCTTAACTCCTGGTCAGCAAGTTATTAAAATTGTAAATGAAGAACTTACAAATTTAATGAGTAGTCCAAACCAAAAACTAATGATTGCATCCATGCCACCAACAATAATAATGATGTGTGGACTTCAAGGCGCCGGAAAAACAACTATGTGTGCAAAACTTGGTGCGTATTTAAAAAAATCTGGCAAAAGACCACTTTTAGTTGCTTGTGATATTTATAGACCAGCTGCAATAAATCAGTTAAAAGTTGTTGGAAGTCAGGCAAAGGTTGATGTTTTTGAAAAAGGCACACAAAATCCTGTAAAAACTGCAAAAGAAGCTGTTGCATTTGCTTTAAAACAAGGATACGATACAGTAATTATTGATACTGCTGGTCGACTTCATATCAACGAAGAACTTATGAACGAGTTAAAACAAATAAAAAAAGAAGTCTCACCAACAGAAATTTTGCTTACTGTTGACTCTATGACAGGGCAAGATGCAGTAAAGGTTGCGGAAAGTTTCAATAACGACTTAGACATTACGGGTGTAATTTTAACAAAGTTAGATGGTGATACTCGTGGTGGTGCAGCATTATCTATCAAGGCAATAACAAATAAACCAATTAAATTTTGTGGTGTAGGCGAAAAAATTGGGGATATAGAACCATTTTATGCCGATAGAATAGCATCAAGAATACTTGGAATGGGTGATGTTTTAAGTTTAATAGAAAAAGCACAAGAACAAGTAAGTGAAGAAGAAATGAAAAAACTTGAAAAAAGTTTTAGAGAAAACTCATTCACATTTGAAGATTATTTGTCGCAATTAGAAAAACTTAGCAAAATGGGCAATATAAACGATTTAATTGCAATGATACCGGGACTTAGTGGAAAGTTGGGTGGTGCAAAAATTGATGAAAAAGCACTTGTAAAAAACAGAGCAATCATTCAAAGTATGACAAAAAAGGAAAGAGTAAATCCCGACTTAATTAAGTCTAGTCAAAGAAAGAGAATTGCACAAGGCAGTGGAACAACAATTCAAGATGTTAACATACTTATAAGGCAATTTGAACAGTCCAAAGAAATGATGAAACAAATGAAAAACAAACGAGGATTTGGACGATTATTTTAATTTGATATATTAGTAAAAATAATATATAATCACTAAAAAAGGAGAAGAAGAAAATGGCATTAAAAATTAGATTAACAAGATTAGGAGACAAAAAAACACCATTTTATAGAGTAGTGGTTGCAGATTCAAGATCACCTAGAGATGGTAAATTTGTTGAAATTTTAGGAACATATAATCCTTTAACTAATCCTGCTGAAATCAAAATTAACAATGACAAAGCAGCAGAATGGATAAAAAACGGTGCTCAACCAACAGAAACTGCAAAAGAATTGTTAATCAAAAGTGGTGCAATAGAAAGAAAGTAATTTTAAAGCACTTTAAGGAGGGTTATGGAAGAGTTAGTTGAATACATTGTAAAAAATTTAGTAGACAACCAAGAAGCCGTAAAAATAACCACACAGCGAGAAGGCAGTGAAATAAATATAATAGTAAATGTTGCCGATGAAGATATTGGAAAAGTAATTGGCAAAAACGGAAGAATTGCTCAAAGTATAAGGGCTATTGTAAGATCTGTGTCTAGTAAAGAAAAGATAAGATACAATGTTAAAATAAACAAATAATAGGCATTTTAGTTGCCTGTTTTTTGTATGGAGAGAAAATGAAAATTTTAATTGGTAAAATTGTTAAACCACAAGGTGTTAAAGGCGAGTTAAAAGTTTATCCTGCAGACAGCAATTTGGATATTTATAAAAATATAAAAGAAGTTTACATTGATAATAATTCTGTTCCAACAAAAATAAAACATATGTCGCTCCGTCAAGGTTTTATGTATTTAACCTTGCAAGGGTTAGCCGATAGAACTAGTGCAGAAGCTTATCGCAATAAAAGTTTGTATGTTAATGAAGAAGATATAACTTTAAAAGAAAATACCTATTATACTGAAAATTTAATAGGGTTAGAAGTTGTTGATAAATCTAATAATTATGTAGGAACTGTTGTTGATATTGAAAGTTACGGCGCGGCTGATGTTATAACAATTCTTGAAGAAGATAAAAGGGAATATAAAATCCCATTTTTAACATCTGTTGTTGTTTTAGTTGAAAAAGACTATATTGTTGTAGACAAACAAAAATATAACGAGGTAAAAATATGCGAATAGACATATTAACTCTGTTTCCTGAAATGTTTGATAGTTTAAATTACAGCATTTTAAAAAGGGCACAAGAAAATAAATTATTTGAAATAAATGTCACAAATATAAGAGATTTTTCAAAAGATATTCATAAAAAATGTGATGATTATCCATATGGTGGTGGGGCAGGAATGGTCATGATGGCACAGCCTATTGTAGACGCATATAAAAGTGTTAAAACACCTAATTCAAAAGTAATATTTACAAGCCCAAGGGGAAAAGTCTTTAATCATAGTTTAGCAAAAAAACTTTCCAAAGAAGAGCATTTAATTATTTTGTGTGGTCACTATGAAGGGGTTGATGAAAGAGCGCTTGAAATTTTAGGTACAGAAGAAATTTCTATCGGAGATTATGTTCTAACAGGTGGCGAACTTCCAGCAATGGTTATGATTGATAGCATCGTTAGAAATATAGAAGGCGTTATAAACAGCGATTCACTTACTGAAGAAAGTTTTTCAAATGGACTTTTAGAGTATCCACAATACACTCGCCCTGAAATTTATGAAGGCAAAAAAGTGCCAGATGTTTTACTTAGTGGACACCATAAAAATATAGAATTATGGCGTGAGGAACAATCAAAAATAATAACAAAAAATAACAGACCTGATTTATTAAAATAAAAGAGAAAAATATGAGTGAAAACAATAAAATAAATTGGTTTCCCGGTCATATGGCAAAAGCACTAAATCAAATGACTGACGAAATGAAAAAAGTAGATATGCTTATTTATGTTCTAGATAGTAGAGCACCTTTTTCATGCCTAAACCCAAAATTTGACGCTTTAAGTGTAAATAAACCTGTTTTATATGTTTTAAATAAATCAGATTTAGCAGATGATGATAAAACCGAAAAATATAAAAATAGTTTAAATTCAAAACAAAACTCTTTTTGTATTGTGCTAAATAGCACTCTTAGTGGAGCAAATAAACAAATTGAACCAATAATGAAAACGCTTTGCAAAGAAAAAATAGAAAAGTATAAAACAAAAGGAATAAAAATAAACTTGCGGGCAATGGTTGTTGGTGTTCCTAATTCTGGTAAAAGCACACTTATCAATAATTTATGTGGGCAAAAGAAAGCAATAACAGGAGATAAGGCGGGAGTTACAAGAGGTAAACAATGGGTACTTCTTAAAAACGGCTTTGAAGTTTTAGACACTCCCGGCACACTTTGGCCAAATCTTGAAAATCAAACTGTCGCTCATAACTTGGCAATTATTGGAAGTATTAAAAATGAAGTTGTTGACACCAATGAACTCGCATTGTATTTAATCAAATTTTTAAAATCCAACTATAAGCAATCACTAAAAAATAAGTATGATATAGAAAGTGACTCGTTAAGCGATTTAGAAATTATAGAACAAATTGCCAATAAAAAGCATTATTTGTTAAAAGGTAATGAAATTGACTATGATAGAACTTGTTTTAGCATTGTTGACGATTTTAGGAAAGGGAAATTGGGCAAAATTACTTTGGATGTGTAGATATGTTTGAATATGAGAATGAATATTTAAGTAAAGGCTATAAAATTTTAGCAGGCATGGACGAAGCGGGTCGTGGTCCACTTGCTGGTCCTGTTGTTTGTGCATGCGTAGTTATGCCACTTGAAAAAGAAAAGATAATTGATGGAGTAAATGATAGTAAAAAATTAAGTGCGAAGAAAAGAGAATATTTGTTTGATAGAATTATTAGTTCTGCTATTTGCTATAAAATTATTGAAGTGGACAATAAAACGATTGATAAAATAAATATTTTAAATGCAACAAAACTTGGAATGTCAAACTGTGTAAATAACATGGACATAAATATAGATATGCTACTTGTTGATGCTGTAAATGGACTTGATGTAAAATGTAAATATTTGCCAATTATTAAAGGCGATGCAAAAAGTTATTTAATTGCTTGTGCATCTATTTTGGCAAAAGTCTATCGTGATAGGCTAATGAAAAAATTAGATGAAAAATATCCTATTTACAATTTTAAAAAACATAAAGGTTATGGAACAAAGGAACATATTGAAAATTTAAAAAGATATGGTAAGTGTGAAATACATAGAGATACTTTTATAAAACATTTTATAGGATAAAATATGAATACAAAAATATTAGGCAACGCTGGTGAAGTAATTGCACAAGAATACTTAAAAAAAAATAAGTATAAAATTTTAGAAACAAATTTTAGGTGTAAATTTGGTGAAATAGACATTATTGCAACAAAAAATGATGTTATTATTTTTGTTGAAGTAAAATCTAAATCTTCAAAAAAATATGGTCTTCCAAGAGAAATGGTAACAGTTTGCAAACAAAACAAAATTAAACTTGTAGCATTATATTATTTACAAATAAATAATGCATTTAATAAAAATTGTAGGTTTGATGTTATAGAAATTTTAGACGGACAAATTAACCATATAGAATATGCGTTTATGTAATAAAAGTTTTTAAATAAATTTAAACTTTTTGCTTGAAAAAATAATTTATATATGATATAGTTTCTTAGACTTCGGGTGGTCCGCTGTTATTTTTATGTAAAACAAGAACACTTGGGAATATAATAGGAGGAAAAGTCGGATGAATATTATAGACATTATCGAAAAAGAAAACTTAAAAGATGATGCACCAAAATTTAATGTTGGCGATACTGTAAAAGTATGGGTAAAAATTAAAGAAGGTGACAAAGAAAGATTACAAGCATTTGAAGGCGTTGTAATATCAAGAAAAAATGGTAGTGTAAGAGAAACATTTACTGTAAGAAGAATTTCTTACGGTGTTGGAGTAGAAAGAACATTCCCATTACATTCACCACTTGTAGATCATGTTGATGTAGTTAGAAAAGGTGCTCCAAGAAGAGCAAAATTGTACTATGTTAGAGATTTAACAGGTAAAGCATCAAAAATTAAATCTGCAGACAATAACTAATAAAGTTTTAAATAAACACGATTTAAAAATCGTGTTTTTTTATTTTGTGTAAAATAACAATAATGATATACTCATTTTTAAAAGGATAAAATATGCTATCAAAAGTTTTAAGTTATGGACTAAATGGAATTGAAGGTTATACTGTTACAATAGAGGTTGATATTTCTAGTGGACTTCCTAAGTTTGATATTGTTGGGCTTGGCGACACTGCAATTAAAGAAGCAAAAGAAAGGGTAAAGTCTGCCATAAAAAATTCAGGTTTAGAATATCCTATGACAAATATAACTTGCAACCTTGCACCAGCAGATAGAAAAAAGGAAGGTCCATTTTATGACCTTGGTATTGCAGTGGCGATACTTTTTGCCACAAATCAAATAGACTATAAAAAGATTGATAATACGATTTTTTTAGGGGAATTATCTTTAAATGGCGATGTTAAAAAGGTTAACGGTGTTTTGCCAATTTTGATTTCTGCAAAAGAACAGGGTTTTACAAATTTTGTAATTCCACAAGAAAATTATTTTGAAGCAAGTTTTATCTCGGGAATAACTGTTCATACAGCAGAAAATTTAAAACAAGTTGTTGAAAGCTATAAAGATGAAAATATAAGGCTTAAACTTGTTGAACCATCAAATTTTGAAAAATTAAAAAGTGAAAACACTAAACAAAGTGTAGATATGAAAAATGTAAAAGGTCAACAAAGTGCAAAAAGGGCACTTGAAATTGCTGCCGCTGGTGGACATAATGTTCTTATGATTGGACCACCTGGAAGTGGAAAGACAATGCTTGCAAAGTGTTTTCCAACAATACTTCCTGATATGACATTTAACGAAGCACTTGAAGTTACAAAAATTCATAGTGTGGCAGGTGAATTAGATTTGAAAGATGGAATAATACTTTCTAGACCCTTTAGAACTCCACATCACACAGCAAGTACTGTTAGTTTAGTTGGTGGTGGAACCAATTCAAAACCTGGTGAAATAAGCTTGGCACACAATGGTGTTTTATTTTTAGATGAAATGCCAGAATACTCTCGACATTTTATTGAAACACTTCGTCAACCACTAGAAGATGGACAAATAACAGTGGCAAGAGCAAATCAAACTGTCACATATCCATCTAGTTTCATTTTAATTGCAAGTATGAATCCTTGTCCTTGTGGGAACTATGGTTCAAAAAAGAATGAATGTCGTTGCACACCAGCGCAAATTCATAAATATTTAGCAAAATTAAGTGGCCCAATTATGGATAGAATAGACTTGCATGTTGAAGTTGACAATGTTACATATGATGATTTAAACTCAAACGAAACTTGCGAAAGTTCACAACAAATAAAAGAGAGAGTAAATAAGGCTAGAAATATTCAACTCGAAAGGTTTGAAGGCACAAAAGTTTATTCAAACGCTAAAATGAATGTTATGCAAACAAAAAAGTACTGCTCGCTTAATGACGAATGTAAAAAAATAATGGAACTTGCGTTTGATAACTTAAATTTAAGTGCAAGAGCACACGATAGAATTTTAAAAGTTGCGCGAACAATAGCCGATTTAGATGGCGAAAAAGACATAATGCCAAAACATATAGCAGAAGCAATACAATATCGTTCGTTAGATAGGAAATATTGGGTATAATGATTAGTTTAGATGATAGAGCATACATATTTTTATCAGCATTAGAGCTTTCATATAAAAAAATGAGTGATATAATTTCTCACTATGAAAAGCCTGGTGATTTTTTTGATGACTTTTTAAAAAATGACGAGTTTTTGCTAAATGAATTTGGTTCAAATTTTCAAAAATACAAAACAAGATATGAAAAATTTTCATTTGAAACTTTTGAAAAATATTTAGATAATAATAATGTAGGTTATGTAACTATTCAAAGTGAAAACTATCCGCAATCTCTATTAAATTTGCAACAGCCACCACTTATTTTGTATTACAAAGGGGATTTAAAGCTTGCAAATACAAAAGGAATTGCAATTGTTGGAACAAGAAATCCAAGTTTCTATGGAAAAGATGTAACATATAAATTTGCAAAAGGATTAAGTGAATCAGGATTTACTATTGTAAGTGGTCTTTCAACCGGTGTTGACAAAATATCTCACGAAACAGCACTTAAAACAAATGGTAAAACTATTGCTGTTTTGGGAAACGGACTTGAAAAAATGTATCCTGCTATAAATTATAATTTGTCAAAAGAAATTGCGCAAAAAGGTCTTTTAATAACTGAATACTATCCAACTTATACAGCAAGGTCATATTCGTTTCCAGCAAGAAATAGAATAATTGCAGCACTAAGCAAGGGTGTTTTAATAACAGAAGCTGCACAAAAAAGTGGCTCACTTTACACAAAAGACTATGCACTGGAACTAGGGCTAGATGTGTTTAGTGTTCCTGGCAATATAACAAGTTTAAATAGCAAAGGAACAAACAATATAATAAAATTTGGACATGCTCAGTGTGTAACTTGTGTTGAAGACATTTTAAATAATTATGGAATACACAAAGTAGAGAAAAAACAAGAAAAGTTACAATTAAATTTTGATGAACAAATAATATATAACTATCTTCAATCAAGTGAAAAAAGTTTTGATGAGTTACAATATTATACAAATCTTTCTGTTCAAAGTTTAAATACTTGTTTGACAACTATGCAAATTCGTGGAATAATAAAAAAATTGCCGGGGAACTATTATTCGGTTTAGGAGGATAAATGAAACTTATAGTTATTGAATCTCCAGGAAAGAGAGAAACAATACAAAAATATTTAGGTAAAGATTATTTAGTTATGTCTTCAAAAGGACATGTTAGAGATTTGCCACAAAAATCTTTTGGGGTGGATCTAACTAAAAATTTCGAGCCAAAATACGAAATTTTACCAGATAAAAAAAGCGTTATTGAAGATATAAAAGAAAAGGCAAAAAAAGCAGAACAAGTTTTTCTTGCAACCGACCCCGATAGAGAAGGAGAGGCAATCGCTTGGCATCTTGCATATTGTCTTGGAATTGATCCAAATTCTAAATGTAGAATTGTTTTTAACGAAATTAGTAAAAGTGCCGTAGAAAAAGCACTTTTGTCGCCTAGACCAATAGACTTAAATTTAGTAGATGCTCAGCAAGCTAGAAGAATACTAGATAGAATTATGGGCTATAAACTTTCTCCAATTTTATGTAAAAAAATTAGACCAAGACTAAGTGCGGGAAGAGTTCAATCTGTTGCCCTTAGACTTGTTGTTGACCGTGAAAAAGAAATAGAAAAGTTTGTTCCAGAAGAATATTGGAATGTAAATGTTATATTAAAAAAGAATAACCAAAATTTAACATTTAAATCAGCCCTTATAGAGTATAAAAACAAAAAAATTAAACTTACATAAAAAGAAGAAGTTGATTCTGTTTTAGAAGATTTAAAAACAGCTTCATATATAGTTAGTTCACTTAAAAAAACAAAGACAAAATCAAAAGCACCAGCACCATTTACAACAAGTACGATGCAACAAGATGCATTAAATAAATTAAACATGAGTTTAAAACGCACAACACAAGCTGCTCAACAACTATATGAAGGTATAGAACTTCCAAATGAAGGCAAAATTGCTTTTATTACTTATATAAGAACAGATAGTGTTAGAATTAGTGAAGATGCAGTTAAAATGGCACGAGAACACATTTTAAGTAAATATGGTGAAGAATATTTGCCAAAACAACCAAATGTGTTTCATGTTAAAGAAAATGCACAAGATGCGCATGAAGCAATTAGACCAATTTCACTAAAAAGAACACCGGAGAGCATAAAAGACATAGCACCAAGCGATGCGTATAAATTATATAAGCTTATTTATGAAAGATTTGTTGCTTGTCAAATGTCAGAAGCTGAGTATGACAATGTAACAGCACAAATAAAGGCTAATGATTGTACATTTAAGTCAGTGGGTAAAACACTTAAATTTGCTGGTTGGACAGGTGCATATAAAGTTGCTCAAGACATAGACAAAGACGACAAAGAAGAAAATGCAAAACTTCCTTCTCTAGAAGAAGGTGAAGTGTTAGATTTAGTGGAAATTAAACCAGAGCAAAAGTTCACAAAACCACCTTCGAGATACACAGAAGCAACACTTGTTAAAGCAATGGAAGAAAAAGGTATTGGTAGACCTGCAACATATGCTCCAACCGTAACAGTGCTTGCATCAAGACAATACACAGAAAAAGATGGGAAATATATTAAACCAACTGAACTTGGAAGATCTGTTACAGGATTTTTGGAAAACTATTTTAACAAAATGATAAATGTAGCATTTACAGCATATATGGAAACAAAACTTGATGAAATTGCAGAAAATAATTTAGAGTGGCAAAAAGTTATTGATGATTTTTGGAAAAGTTTTAAAGATTTGTTGGTAAATGCAAATTTTAAAGCATATGTTTCTCCAAAACCAGAACCAATAGAAACTGATATACTTTGCGATAAATGTGGGCACAAAATGGTTATTAGAGAAGGAAAGTATGGTAAATTTTTAGGTTGCTCAAACTTTCCTAATTGTAAAAATATAATGCCGTACAACGAACCAACTGCACCAAAAGGGGTTTGCCCAGAATGCGGAAAAGAAGTTTTGCAAAAGCGAAGCAAAAAGGGTAAAATATTTTATTCTTGCAGTGGTTATCCAGATTGCAAATTTATGAGTTGGGACATTCCAACAGGAGAAAAATGTCCAGAGTGTGGGGCATATCTTGTTAAAAAGGGCAAAAGGATAATTTGCTCAAGTAGTAGTTGTAAATATGTTAAAGAATAAAGAAGTCAATATAATAGGCGCAGGGCTTGCAGGTTGTGAATCAGCCTATTTTTTGGCGAGTCATAACATAAAAGTAAACCTTTATGAGATGAAAAACATAAAAAAGACTCCTGCACAAAGCACAAATTTGTTTGCAGAACTTGTATGCAGTAACAGTTTAAAAAGCACAGAAGCGCTTTCAGCAAGTGGTATGCTTAAATTAGAACTAGAAAAGCTCAATTGTTTTTTACTAGATTGTGCAAAAAAATGCAAGGTAGAATCGGGAACTGCACTGTCTGTTGACAGAGAAAAATTTTCTACACTTGTAACAAATGTAATAAAAAACCATAGAAATATTAAAGTAATAGATGAAATTGTAACAAAAATAGATTGGACTAAACCCACAATAATTGCAACAGGTCCATTGTGCGACGATGAATTTTTTAAAGATATAATGGATAAAATCGGCGATGATAATTGTTATTTTTACGATGCTATTGCTCCGATTATTAGCACTGATAGCATTGATATGAGTCGGGCTTTTTGGGCAAATAGGTATGATAAAGGTGGCAGTGATTATTTAAATTGCTGGCTCAATAAAGAAGAATACACAAATTTTGTAAACGAACTTGTAAGTGCAAAATGCGTTGAACTTCATAAATTTGAAAAATTTAAAGTATTTGAAGGTTGCATGCCAATAGAAGTTTTAGCAAAAAGGGGAGATAAATCATTAAGATATGGTCCAATGAAACCTGTTGGACTAAGTAAACATGTTGAAACGGAAAAACCTTATGCGATTGTTCAATTAAGGAAAGAAAATCAAGATGGAAGTTCGGTCAATATGGTTGGCTTTCAAACAAATTTGCTTTTTAAAGAACAAAAAAGGGTGTTTTCAATGATACCTGCACTAAAAAATGCTGAGTTTTTAAGGTACGGAACTATGCATAGAAATAGCTATATAAATGCTCCAAAATGTTTAAACAATTATTCACAATTAAAAAAATATCCAAATGTTTTTGTTGCTGGACAAATTTCAGGTGTTGAAGGATATGTAGAAAGTATTGCAAGTGGTTTGTTTTGTGCAATAAATATGTTATTATATTTATGTGATAAAAAATTACTAGCACTTCCAAGTAATACTTGTCTTGGTGCAATAATAAATTACATAATAAGTGCAGATGAAGATAACTTTCAGCCAATGAATGCAAATTATGGTATAATTAGTTGCGATAAAAGTTTTAATGATAAACAAGCAAAAAAACAATATATGCTAGATTGTTCAATGAAACAAATAGAATTATTTAAGGAGAAATTAAATGGAGAACTTATTTAGAGGCACAACAATTTGTGCGGTAAAAAGAAATGGCAAAACAGTTGTGTGTGGCGATGGTCAAGTTACAATGCAACAAAGTGTTATATTTAAAAGTAACGCTGTTAAAGTTAGAAGAATTTATAAAGATCAAGTAATAATCGGTTTTGCAGGAAGAGTTGCAGATGCATTTAGATTAAGTGAAAGATTTGAAGAAATGTTAAATAAATTTTCTGGAAATCTAATGAAAAGTGCCGTTGAACTTGCAAGTTTGTGGAGAATGGATAAAGCACTAAGAAAACTCGAGGCAATGCTTATTGTTGCCGACAAAGATAAAATTTTAATTATATCTGGTATGGGAGATGTAATAGAACCACAAGATGATGTATGTGCAATTGGAAGTGGTGGCAACTATGCATTAAGTGCAGCAAAGGCGCTTATGCAAAACACAGATTTAAGTGCAAGAGAAATTGCAACAAAATCACTAATGATTGCAAGTGAAATATGTGTGTTTACAAATTCAAATTTAGTGGTAGAAGAAATTTAAGTAAAGGAGAAAAAAATGAGCTTAACACCAAAAGAGATAGTTAGTGAATTAGACAAATATATTATAGGTCAAGACGAAGCAAAAAAAGCAGTTGCTATTGCTCTTAGAAATAGATACAGAAGAAGCAAACTTCCAAAAGAATTAAGAGAAGAAATAACGCCAAAAAACATAATTATGAAAGGTCCAACGGGGGTTGGTAAAACAGAAATTGCAAGACGACTTGCAAAACTTGTAAAAGCTCCATTTATAAAAATTGAAGCAACAAAATATACCGAAGTTGGTTATGTTGGCAGAGATGTAGAAAGTATGGTTAGAGATTTAGTTTCTGTTTCTGTTAGAATGGTTAAAGACGAAAAAATGCACGAAGTAGAGAAAAAGGCTGAGCAAGTTGTAAACGATAAACTTATAAAAATTATAAGCATGGAACTCGCAAAAAATGGTCAGCCAAATCAACCAACTATTGCCGAAATAGAAGAAAACTATAAAAATGGCAAATATGATGATCTCACTATAGAACTTGAAGTAAGTGAAAAACCAAAACAATTTGATATGATGGCAGGAGTTGGAGAAATAAGTATTGGTTCAATTTTTGGCGATGTTTTTCCACCAAGAAAAAAGAAAAAGAAAATGTCTGTTATTCGTGCAAAAGAAAGCTTAATTGAAGAAGAAGCAGACAAACTTATAGACAACGATAATGTAAACAGCGAAGCAATACGAAGAGCAGAAGAAGAAGGAATAATATTTATAGATGAAATGGACAAAATAATTGGCAAGGGCAATCAAAGTGGTCCAGATGTATCAAGAGAAGGTGTTCAAAGGGACATTTTGCCAATAGTTGAAGGTTCAACCGTAAGCACAAAATACGGCAATGTTAAAACAGACTTTATTTTGTTTATTGCAGCAGGAGCTTTTCATGTTTCAAAAATTGAAGATATGATCCCAGAACTTCAAGGACGATTCCCAATAAGAGTTGAACTCAACAACTTAACAAAAGATGACTTTGTTAAAATTTTGTCAACACCTAAAAATGCAGTTACACTTCAATATGCAAGTTTATTAAAAGTTGATAATATAGACTTAAAGTTTACAGATGACGCACTAGAAGAAATTGCACTTGTTGCAGAAAGACAAAATGAAAGCATGGAAAACATAGGTGCAAGAAGACTTCATACAATTATGGAAAAATTACTTGAAGATGTTTCATTTAATGCAAGTGGCGAATATCCACTTAGTGAAGTTGTAATTGATAAACCTTATGTAGAGAAAGTGTTTAACAACACATATAAAATGTTAGATTTGAAAAAATATATTTTGTAGGAGGTAAAAAATGCAAATATTAAATACAGAAAGTTTTAATGAAAAATTAAAAAATGTAAAAGGAGTGATGATGGTAGATTTCTTCGCTACATGGTGTGGTCCTTGCAGAATGCTAGCTCCAATATTAGAAGAAGTAAGCCAAGAATCAACAGCAGAAATTTATAAGGTTGACATTGATGAAAGTGAAGACCTTGCAAGAAGTTATGGAATTATGGCAGTTCCAACAATGATTGTTTTTGTTGATGGAAAAGAAGTTGAAAGATTTAGTGGATATATGCCAAAAAGCCAAATTTTATCAAAACTAGATGCATACAAAGAGGTGCAAGACAAAAAAAATAAAAAAGAATTGACTGTTTCAATTCTTTTTATTTTTATATTTTTTAACTTGCATAGTAAAATTAGTATTGCAAATAAAATAATTTAATGTTATAATCGTTTTGATAAAAGGAAGATAAAATGGATAGAAAAGTATATTTAGACAATGCTGCTACAACATATGTTTCAAGCGAAGTGCTAAACGAAATGATACCATGTTATAACACAATCTATGGCAATTCAAACAGTTTACACAGCTTTGGCAGAGATGCGCAAGCAATGGTTGATAGAGCACGCGACAAAGTCAGCAAAGCAATAAATGCAAAAAGCAGTGAAATTTACTTTACAAGTGGTGGCACAGAAGCAAATAACTGGGCAATTAAAGGTATTGCAAGAGCAAATAAAAACAAAGGTAAACATATTATTGTTTCAAAAATTGAACATGATTCAATACTTGAAAGTTGCAAAGAACTTGAACAAGAAGGATTTGAAATAACATATCTTAATTGCGATAGTGAAGGCTTGGTTAGTGTGGCAGAACTTTTGCACTACATTAGAAACGACACAATTTTGGTTTCTGTAATGGCAGTAAACAACGAAGTTGGAACAATACAAAACATAAAAACACTTGCTTCAATTGCTCATGATAAAGGTGCAATTTTCCATACAGATGCTGTTCAAGCGATTGGACATATTAAAATTGATGTAGAAGATATGGGTATTGATGCTCTTTCTATGAGTGCTCATAAAATTTATGGACCAAAAGGTGTTGGCGCACTTTATGTAAAAAATGGTGTTCATATAAAAAGCATTATTCAAGGCGGGACACAAGAAAAAGGTAAACGAGGTGGAACTGTAAATGTTCCAAGTGTTGTCGGATTTGGAAAGGCAATAGAAATAGCAACAAGAGACATGGTTGCAAACAATCAAAAATTAAAAACAATTAGAGATTATTTTGTAAGAAATGTTATGGAAAAAATTCCATATGTTCACTACAATGGACACCCATACCAAAAAGTAAATAACATTGTAAATTTATCTTTTGAAATGGTTGAAGGTGAATCTGTTCTTTTGATGCTAGATATGGAAGGAATTGCAGTTTCAACTGGTTCTGCTTGTGCAACAGGAAGTTTAGAAACAAGTCATGTAATTAAAGCAATGGGACTAGGCGAAGAATGGTCGCATAGTGCAATTAGATTTTCATTTTCAAAATCTATCTCAAAAGATGATGTAGATTATGTTGTTGAAACTCTTTGTAAAGTAATAGAAAAATTAAGAGCTATGTCTCCTATAACAAAAACAGGGAGGGCAAAATAATGTATAATCAAAAAGTATTAGAAATTTTTAAAAATCCTAATAATGCTGGTGGACTTCATGGCGCAAATGGAACAGCAAAATTAGTAGATAAGACTTGTGGTGATGTTTTTAAAATATATTTAAAAATAAATAAAGATACAAGTGTAATTGAAGAAGCAAAATTCAAAACAATGGGTTGTGTTGCTTCAATAGCATGCAGTAGCGTTTTAACAGAACTCGTAACTAATAAAAGTATAGAACAAGCAAAACTTTTAACGAGTCAAGATATATTAAATGTACTTGGTGAGTTGCCAAGCGAAAAGATATTTTTAGCTGATGTTTGCATTGAAACACTAAATCTTGCAATTGCTGATTACTTTAAAAAACTTGAAAAAGAACAAAAAGCACAAGAAAAGAAAAATATATAATTTTGTAATAATATAAACCTTTTTGCAAACAATATTTGCAGGGAGGTTTTTTATATGAAAGATGGAATTATTTGCGGTATTGTAATTGGTATGATAGCAGGTGCTATGCTGTATAAATACAATCCACAAGCCAAGGAAATTGTAAACAAAACCGAGGATGCCGTAAAAAAAGAAATGAAAAACATGTCAAAGCAAACATCTAAAAAATCGAACTAAATTAAAAGTCATACTTTGGTATGACTTTTGTTTTTTAAATGATTGACATATTTTTGAATTGTCTTTATACTTTAAATAAGGGTAGAATTATGCAATATCACAAAATTATGTGCCTAGATTATGGAGATGCAAGAATAGGTATTGCCTTTTCAGATTTTTTACAAATAACAGCAAATCCATATGAAATTTATCATTGCGAAGAACGCAATAAAGATTTAAAGTATTTAACAAATTTGGCACAGGCAAATAGTGTTGAACTTATAGTTATTGGCATGCCTTACTCTATGGATGGAACAAAAAATCAGCGTACAGAAATTACAACAAATTTTGGAAATCAGTTGCAAGAAATGTCTAAAATTAAAGTAGTGTACGAAGATGAAAGATTATCATCATATGAAGCAGAAGAAATCTTAAAACAAAACAAAGTTTCACCAAAAGACCGAAAGAAACAACTAGATATGCTTTCGGCAGCAATAATTTTGGAGGCCTACCTTAATAATAGAAAAAAGGAGTAAAAATATGGAAGAAAACAAACAAGAATTAAGTATACTTGACATACTTTTAGATGAAGATAATGAAGACCCAATTACATTATATGATGAAAATGATAAAGCAATAAGGTTTGACCAAGTTGCAATAATCCCACTTGAAGAAAAATTATATGCAATTTTAAAACCAATTGACGAAATGCAAGATGTTGCTGATGATGAGGCTATTGTTTTTGTTGTCAATGAAGATGAAAATGGTGAATCTATTTTAGAAATTGAAACAGACGAACCAACAGCAATTAGAGTATTTGATGAATACTATAAACTTCTTGACAAACAAGATGCAAACAAAAAATAAATTTTTTGTATTATATTTAAAAAACATCACATACTAAATCTGTCAAAGCAAATAGCTTTGAAAGAGGAGGTAAAACTATATGTTTGGAAGAAACAAATCTAGCAAAGAATCATCAAGAACTAGAGATTGTTCAAGTAAGACAAACTCAAACATGGAAGCTGGTTCTGATATGAACAGAAAAAGTTCAAAAAGTTCTAACAAAGCAAATAGAGAACAGTCATCAAAACGCAACGCTTCTCGTGGTTAGAATGTAGTTTTGCTAAATGAAAGAGATATTGTCATTAGGCTATATCTCTTTTGTTTTTTATTTTTTTTTATATTTTGCTGTTAAAAAAGTATATACAATAAGAATTTATAAAAATTAAAAAAAATTTAAAATAAATTGTTGACATATATTATTTTATTTGATATTATTAAAAAGCATTGAGCAAATGAAAATGGGAGTTTAGCTCAGTTGGCTAGAGCATCTGCCTTACAAGCAGAGGGTCATAGGTTCGAGTCCTATAACTCCCACCAATTTTTTGTTTAAAATAGGTTGCTCATTGCACACAATTAAATAAAAAATCATAGAAATATGTGTGCGGGAGTGGCTCAGTGGTAGAGCGTTGCCTTGCCAAGGCAAATGTCGCGAGTTCGAATCTCGTCTTCCGCTCCATTTTTTTAAATTGGTGCCATCGCCAAGTGGTAAGGCCAAGGT
>CALWEY010000045.1 GCA_944377435.1 uncultured Clostridia bacterium
GTTACTGATGGCAGTACTGCTGAATCATTTACTGTGGCAGGGAGAGGAGAAATGCATTTATCTATTCTTATTGAAAATATGAGAAGAGATGGTTATGAATTTCAAGTTAGTATGCCAAGAGTAAGATTTAAAACAATTGATGGTAAAAAATGCGAACCAATTGATATATTAACATTAGATGTACCTGCAGATTGTGTTGGAACTGTTATGAATAAAATGGGTATAAGAAAGGGTGAACTTATTCATATGACACCAAAACAATCAAGAATGAAAATGGAGTTTTATATTCCAGAGCGTGGACTTTTTGGTTTCAAAAGTGAACTTTTAACTGATACAAAAGGTGAAGGAATCATGAACACAGTATTTCATGACTATGAACCATTTAAAGGCGAGATAGATAGAAGAGTTTATGGTTCACTAATCGCCTTTGAAACAGGAGAATCAGTTGTATACGGACTTTTCAATGCACAAGAAAGAGGCGAACTCTTTATTGGAGCAGGAGTTCCTGTTTATGCCGGTATGGTTGTTGGTAGAAATCCAAAGGGCGAAGATTTAGTTGTTAATGTTTGCAAAAGAAAACATTTGTCAAACTGCCGTTCAAGTGCAGCAGATGATGCTCTAAGACTTGAAACACCTGTTCTTATGAGCCTTGAAGATTGTCTAGAATTCTTGGCAGATGATGAAGTGTTGGAAGTTACACCAAAAAGCATTAGAATTAGAAAGAAAATACTTGATCACAACATGAGACTTCGTGAAAGAGGAAAAATGCTCAGAGGAGAGTTAAATGAGTAAAAATTCAAATTTAGACCAACGAAAACAACAAGCAAGAGATTATAAAAAGATGTTAAAACGCATGTGGATATGTGTGGGGTGTTTAATTCCTGTAATTCTTCTTATAACATATCTTTTTGCTGTTTTAAAATTTCCGGTTTGGCTTGCAATATTTTTAAATGTTGTTATAGGTGGTTTTATTTGTTTACTTGTTTATATAATATTTGATAGAATAGAAGAGAAGAAAAGAGTTAAAAAATTGTTAGAACCAAATGATGAAGATCCGTTTTCTAACTAAAAAGGGGTGAATATGGCAAATAATGTTGTTAAAATGATGCCACATAACACTGAAGCAGAGCAATCTATACTTGGTTGCATGCTTATTAACAGTGAAGTTGTTCCAAAAATTGCTTCCAATTTAAAAGTGGAAGATTTTTACACGAAATCTAACCAAGTTATATATGAGAATATGTTATCTTTGTATTCAAGCAACCTGCCAATAGATTATGTTACAATAACCGATAAACTTGACAAAGCAAATTCTCTTGACAGTGTTGGTGGAGTTGAATATATTACAACTCTTGCAAATTCACTTCCAAGTGCTGCCAATTATAAAATTTATATGGAAATCGTTAAACGCGATTCATTAAACAGGTCACTTATAAATGTTTCACAAAAGATTGCAGAAAAGGCTTATACTTGTGAAGATGGAAGTGAGTCCTTATCTTACGCAGAAGGACTAATTTATCAACTTGCACAAAATGAACAAAGCAGTGATCTTGAACACATTGGACCGTCACTAAATTTAGCAATAAAAAACATGGATGAAATTGCTAAAAATGGTGGAAAAATTAAAGGAATATCAACAGGAATTACCGAATTTGACCAACTTACAAATGGACTTCAAAACTCAGATTTAATACTTCTTGCTGCCCGTCCTGGCGTTGGAAAAACATCTTTTGCTCTTAATATTGCAATAAATGCAGCATTAGAACAAAAAAAGACATGTGCAATATTTTCTCTTGAAATGCCAAAAATTCAACTTGCACAAAGAGCAATTTGTTCTGTTGCAAAAGTGAGTATGTCAAAGGCTAAAAAAGGTACACTTAACAATGATGATTGGAAATATATTTGGCTTGCAAACAAAAAACTTAGTGAAGCAAATATCTATATTGACGATTCAACAATGAATACTCCAATGGATATTTTAGACAAATGTAGAAGACTAAAAAGAGAAAAAGGGCTAGATATAATTGTAATCGACTATTTGCAACTTATGAGCGGAGTTTCTAAAAAAACTGATAACCGTCAACAAGAAATAAGTGAGATTACAAGATATTTAAAAATAACTGCAAAAGAGTTAAATGTTCCAATTATTCTTTTGTCTCAATTATCTCGTGCAATAGAACAAAGAAAAGATCATAAACCAATGCTTAGTGACCTTAGGGAAAGTGGTGCTATTGAACAAGATGCTGACATTGTTTTATTTATAGACAATCCAGATAAATATAATGATATAGTTAATCCTAATGAACCGGGCATATGTGAACTTGTAGTTGCAAAACATAGAAATGGTGAATTGGCAAACATAAAAATGAGATGGATAGGTGAATATACAGCATTTGTTGATCCAGACAAAAAAATAGATAGAAAAGACTATGGCGATGCTGTTAAAATTGTTCCAGATGAGGCCTTTGGTGGTGCTCCAGATATGCCAAGCGATGATGATTTAAAAGATATGAATTTTGACGAAATTGCTACAGCATTTAATGATAAAGATATTAAATAAAATTATTACAATATAATAAAAAACAACTCTATCAACTGATAGAGTTGTTTTTTAGTTTCAATATTTAATTAAAAAGTGTTGAATAAAGTTCTGTGCAAGCATTTAATGTTTTTACGAGTTTTGTTAATATTGCTTCTTTAATTGAATTTGATTGTTCTTCGTTTTCCATAGACACTAAAACTCCTGCACTATGGCAAGCATCACTTAAAAGTGCGGCTAAATTTAATGAAGATATATCATAGTCATCACTTTCTAACACAGGTGAGGAACATAGTTCTTTTATTTCGTTAAAAGTATCGCCGACAAGCGTATTTAAAATATCTTTTACTTGTAAAAAGTATTTTTGTGAAAGAGTTAAATCTCCATCGTCAATTGCAATTTGACTAAGTATTAAAAGTTTTGAACATTCGTTTGCATTTTCAATTAGTTCACAATATGTTTTTATATTTTCGTTCATTTTTCCTCCGTTAACAATGTTAGTATATAATTATTAAAAAAAATTGTAAATTAAAATGAATAATAAAAAAAATTTTGCAAAATCTAATTGTGGAGGTTAAATATGGATAATACAGCATACAGACCAGGGGAACAAGCCCCAGAAAGCGGAAACTACGCTTGTTATGATGAAAATGGCAACTGTGGCGGAAGTGTTTACCTTGAAAAAGGTCAAAGATTTCCTGCAACTCAACACAGTGGTAGCACATACAAAAAAGAAAATTAAACAAAAAAACGGGTCAAACCCGTTTTTTTGTTGTTTTATGTTTTATTTTTAATAATATTATGATATTATATTTATATGAAAGATATAAAAAGAGATAGAGCAAAACTTTTGTTTTTTGCATTACTTTTAACAATTTTGTTTGTTGCAGGAATTCCAAGTATAGTTTTTGGTGCAAGCAAAGGAATCGTTTTTTTACTTGTTTTTGGAATTATTTTTACTGCGTTAGGGTTTTATGTAATGCCAATTTTGTGGGTTATGTATGGAGAAAAAGCAAAATATGTTGCTGTTTTAGAGTGCATACTTTGTGATAACATCTTGAAAGTTAATAGCATAAGTCAAAATTTGGGCACAAAAGATATAGAAATTGTTAAAATTATAAACTATTTAATAAATAAAAGATACTTAACCGGTTATTTATTTGTTGATGAAAAAGAATTAAAGAAAATAGAACAAAAAGAAGATATTTTAATCACAAAAAAATGTCCTTATTGCGGGGCAAATATAGAACTTACAGACAAAGTTGTTACATGCAAATATTGTAATGCAAAATTTAAAGTTAACAATAAATAAAATGAATATTTTTTAATAAAAAAGAACTACTTATTATGAAATAGTTCTTTTTTGTTTATAACTAATTATTTACATCTATAATTTTATCTCCGTCATTTCCATATGGTGTATCGCTATTATTTTCCCAATAATCATTGTAATAGTCATCGCTTACGGTTACATTTCCATCTTCATCGACTTCGCCTTTGTATTCATATTCGTCTTTTGTTTCATTATATTCCTGTTCTAGTGATGCGTTTGTTTGTTTTAAATCATTTAAATTTGATTGTTTAGATTTGAGCACAAAAGTTTGAACAATTCCAACAATCAAAAAACAGCACAAAACTAGGCTCATGCATATAAACATTATTTTAAACTTTTTTATGTTTCTTTCGTTTTCCATTTAATTTCACTTTTGTTAATAAATTTACAAATTTTCTAAAAGTAGTATAGCACCACACATTTGTTTTTGCAATCAATTTTCCAAGAGTAAGGCGTTGTAAAAACAAAAACATTAAAAACACAACTAAAACATAAACTCGAAACTGACCGTAGTTTGTATTTAGGTTAACAAAAAACAGAATCAAAAAACAAGATACCGTAGCAAGTGCTTGAAATATATTTTTAACGACTTTATTGTTGTTGCATAAAAAAGTTATAGTATTTGTTAAATCAAATAAAAAACCACTACAAAATCCTGAAAAAATTAACCATACTAAAATGTATGGTTGGGATAATGTTTCAAATAAAATCATTTAAATATCCTTTTTAATAGGCTTGTTTTTTCTTTTTTTTCTGTCCATTTTATACTGTTTATTAAACCAGAAACAACAAGTTCACCATTTTCTTCATCAAGTTTTGTTGTTTGAAGTTGTTCACCTAAAATAAGCATATCGCAATCTAGGGCAACTAAAATAATTTGCGTTGGAGAAAAAGAAATAACTTTTTTTACTCCACTAATCATTAAATCATTTCGATTTATTATTCTTACTATGTTTTCTTTAACAAATTTTTGTTCGATTTTTTCGTTCATGTTATAATGTATTAAATAAAAAACAGTATTAGAACAAAAAAAGCACTTTTTAAGTGCTTATACCTTTTTATTAAGGTATTTTAAGATTATATCAAGGTTGTATTCAATTTCAAGGTCCTGCTCATGAAAAATTTTGTCTAATTCTGCTGTGTAGGAGTCTAGCATTTTTTTGCCTTTAGGTGTAATTGAATAAAAAATTGCTCTTTTGTCGCTTAAACTTTTTTTTGAAACAATTAAATCGTCTTCAATCATTTTTTTTGTAATAAGTGCCAAGTTAGATTTTACTATTCCAAGTTTTGAAATTAGAAGTTGGGGAGATACGCTTGAATATTCATCAATAAAGTACAGCACTTTTATTTGGGTGTTGGTTGTCTCGTTTTTAGTTATGTTACAAATTGTTTGTGAAAGAGATTTTATCTCTAAAAGTTTTCTTGCGATACTCATATTTTAATGATAGATATTTTAAAAATTATTGTCAAATAAAACTAAACAAATTAACTTGCAGTTTTCATAATTTTATTTTACAATATTTAGGTGATATTAGAAGGGACAATAGAGGAAATTATTTTTAGAAATGATAGCAATGGATACACCGTTGCTATGCTTAGTCATGGAAATGAATACACTACTGTTGTTGGTAAATTTTTAACAATAAATGTTGGTGAAAATGTTAGATTAAATGGACGATTTGTTACAAATGCAAAGTATGGCGAACAGTTTAGTTTTGATACAAGTGAAACTATTTATCCAAGTTCTATTGAAGGAATAAAAAAATATTTGTCAAGTGGACTTATTAAAGGTATTGGGCCGGTTACAGCAAATGCTATTGTTGACACATTTAAGGAGGACACATTTTCTATTATAGAATTTTCACCAAATTTACTTAGTAAAGTTAAGGGAATAAGTGAAAAAAAAGCACAAGCAATTGGCGATGCGTTTAGTGAATTAAAGAAAGTACAAAACAGTGTTATGTTTTTGCAAAGTTATAACATATCTACCAACATGGCACTTAAAATTTATAAAATATATCAAGATAAAACCATAAATTATGTTAAAGAAAACCCATATAGAATGGTGGAAGAAATTGAAGGGATAGGATTTTTAACGGCAGACAAAATTGCAAGATCCATGGGGATAAAACTAGATAGTGCTTTTAGAATAAGGGCAGGAATGTTGCATATTTTAAATGAAAATTCTGAGAAAAACGGAAATACCTACATGCCTAAAAATGTGTTTTTAGAAAGCTTATCAACACTTTTATCACTTGATAAAGATAAATATGAAGGCGAATTTTTAGCTGTTTTAGACAATCTTATTTTAGACAAAGTTATTACAACATTTTATAAACACCCACATAATGTAATAATGCTAACAAAATATTATTTTATAGAAACAAGCGTTGCACAAAAATTAGCTTTGTTAAATATTAGTTCTAAATATTCTAATTTAAGCGTTGAAAAAGATATACAAGAGTTTGAAAAACTGAATAAAATTCAATTTGATGCAGACCAAAAACAAGCAATTATAAATAGTGTAAATTGCGGAGTAAGTTTGATTACTGGTGGTCCCGGAACAGGAAAAACTACTATTATCAAATGCATAATGACAATACTTAGACAATATCAAAATAAAATTATGCTTTTAGCACCAACAGGTAGAGCGGCAAAAAGACTGAGTGAAAGCACAGGCGAACAGGCAAAAACAATTCATAGAGGTTTGGAAGTTGATTTTAGAGGCGATAGAGGTGTATTCATTCACAACGAAACAAACCCACTTGATGCAAATGTGGTTATAGTAGACGAAGTGTCAATGGTTGATGTAATTTTGATGAATTCACTACTCAAAGCATTAAACAGGGACTGCAAACTTATTTTAGTTGGTGATAAAGATCAGTTGCCAAGCGTTGGAGCAGGAAATGTTTTAGATGATATTTTAAAAAGCAATATAATTTCTGTAAGTTATTTAACAAAAATATTTAGACAAAGTGAAAACAGTTTAATTATATCAAATGCACATATGATAAATGACGGCGAAATGCCAATCATCGATAATTCAAGTAGTGATTTTTTCTTTGATCAAAAAACAGAACTTGAAGACATAAAAAGCACGATTGTTGAAATGGTAACAAAGCGCATACCAAACTTTAAGAAAATAGACACAACAAAGATACAAGTTTTAGCACCACTTAAAGCCGGAGTTTGTGGTATAGAAAGTTTAAATAAAAGTTTGCAAGAAGTATTAAATCCACCTTCTGTTATGAAAATTGAACTAGTTGTTGGCACCACTATTTTTAGGGAAGGCGACAAAGTTATGCAAATGTCAAACAACTATGATTTAAATTGGATAAAACGAGATGGTTATATGCATGAAGAAGGTGCTGGTGTATTTAATGGAGATATAGGTTATATTCATCGAATAGACAGACAAACAGGTGAAACTGTTGTATGGTTTGAAGATGGTAGAGAATGTGTATACCCAAGAACAGAAATTTATCAGCTATCGCTTGCATACGCAATCACTATTCACAAAAGTCAGGGTAGTGAGTTTGATGTTGTCGTGATTCCAATAATTAGAGGAACGGGCTTAATTCTTAATAGGAATTTAATTTATACAGCTGTTACAAGGGCAAAACAAATGGTTGTGCTTGTTGGGGAAAAGAAAAACTTAAAACGAATGATTTCAAATGTATATACGGTGCAAAGGTTTACAATGCTTAAAGATTTTTTAATTACAGCAAATACAAAAGCACAGGAACTTTTTGGGTAGGAAAATATGAATATGTTTAATAATTTATTAAATTTGTTATATCCAGAAAATTTAACTTGCATATTTTGTGATGAAGAAATTTTTGATAATAACATATACAGCACTTGTGATAACTGTTATAAAAATTTGCCTTTTATTAAAGAAAAAGTGTGTGATAGATGTGGCGATGTTATAAAATCTATGGCGACATATTGTAATCGTTGTCAAAAATCGAAAACAAATTACGATAAAGCAAGGTCTGTTTTTTATTATAAAGATGAAATAAGAAGTTGCATAAAAAGATTTAAGTTTGATGGATGTAAATATCTTTACAAACCACTTGCTCAATTTATGGCAGAAAAATATAAAGAAGAAAAATTTTATTGTGATGTAATAACTTATATTCCAATTCACGAAACAAGATTAAAATTGCGTGGATACAATCAAGCAGAACTTTTAGCAAAAGAACTTTCTAAAATTTTAAATGTTGAGTTTGCTGAAAATGCACTTTTAAAAATAAAGAAAACAATGCCACAAGCAGAGTTAAATTATAAGCAAAGACAAACAAATTTAATTGATGTTTTTAAAGTTGTTAATAAAAGTGCATTTAAAAATAAAAATGTTTTAATTGTTGATGATATTTTTACAACTGGTGCAACAATAGATAATTGTGCCAGTGTTATTAAAAAGGCAGGAGCAAATAAAGTATTTGCTTTAACGGTAGCGCATACCATTATCGAAGAATAAGTTAAATTTGTTTTGAAATTGGCAATAAATGTTGTAAAGTATAAGAAGTATTATTAGGAGATATAAAATGGGCTTATTTTCAGGCGAAAAGAAAAGATTAAAAGAATTGGAAAAAATTGCCGATAAGGTGCTGGCACTTGAAGAAAAATATAAGGCTTTGGACAACGAAACTCTTATAAATCAAACACAAGTTTTAAAGAAAAGACTAAATGACGGCGAAACTTTAAACGATATTTTGCCAGATGCATATGCTGTTGTTAGAGAAGCATCTTCGCGTGTTTTAAATATGCGTCATTTTAAAGTGCAAATTATGGGTGGTGTGGCACTTCATCAAGGCAGAATTGCAGAAATGAAAACAGGTGAAGGTAAAACTCTTGTTGCAACACTTCCTGCATACCTTAATGCACTATCAGGCAAAGGTGTTCATGTTGTTACAGTAAACGAATACCTTGCAAAAAGAGATGCAGAATGGATGGGAAAGGTATACAAATTTTTAGGACTTACTGTTGGTGTGGCAATAAGTGGCATGGACGAAAATGCAAAACGAAATGCATACAACTGTGATATTACTTATTGTACAAATAACGAACTTGGCTTTGACTATCTTCGTGACAATATGGTTGTTGATAAAAAACAAAGAGTTCAAAGAGGTCAACACTTTGCAATTGTGGATGAAGTTGATAGTATTTTAATTGATGAAGCAAGAACTCCTCTAATCATTTCAGGAAGAGGAATGAAATCAAGTGAAACATACATTTCTGCCGATCGATTTGCAAAAACATTGAAAAATGAAGAAGATTATGAAATTGACGCAAAAGTTAAAGCAATTCACCTTACTGAACAGGGTATAGAAAAAGCAGAAAGATTCTTTAAAATAGACAACCTTTCTAATGTTGATAATTTGGAATTAAATCATTACATCATGAATGCTTTAAAAGCAAACTACATTATGATTCGTGATGAGAACTACATTGTTAAAGATGACGAAATCTTAATTGTTGATGAGTTTACAGGAAGACTTATGCAAGGAAGAAGATACAGCGAAGGTCTTCATCAAGCGATAGAAGCAAAAGAAGGCGTAAAAATTAAAGACGAGAACAAAACACTCGCAACAACAACTTTCCAAAATTATTTTAGACTTTACTATAAATTAAGTGGTATGACAGGAACTGCAAAAACCGAAGAAGAAGAATTTAACGGAATTTACAATGTCGATGTTATCACAATTCCATCAAACAAACCAAATAACAGAATAGACTATAACGATGTTGTTTATAGAAGTCAAAAGGGAAAAATTAACGCAATAATAGAAGAAATTAAAGAAAGACATGCTCTTGGACAACCAATCTTAGTTGGTACAATAACAATTGATAAATCAGAAGAATTGAGCAGAGCATTGCAAAAAGAAAAAATAAAACACTATGTTTTAAACGCAAAAAATCACCAACAAGAAAGTGAAATCATTGCACAGGCAGGTAGACTTGGGGCTGTTACTATTGCAACTAATATGGCTGGCCGTGGAACTGATATTTTGCTTGGTGGTAATGCTGAATATATGGCAGTTAAAAAGATGAGAGATGAAAACTTCGATGAAGAACAAATCTCATTTGCAACATCTTTTGCTCCAAGTGAAGACGAAAAATTATTAAGTGCTAGAGAAGAATATAATAAATTTTATAAACAATTTAAAGAAATAACAGATAAAGAAAAAGAAGAAGTTATTAAAGCTGGTGGTTTGCATATAATTGGAACAGAAAGACATGAGTCAAGAAGAATTGACAATCAGCTTCGTGGTCGTGCTGGAAGACAAGGTGACAAAGGTTCATCAATATTCTTCTTATCGCTTGAAGATGATTTGCTTATGCGTTTTGGTGGAGATAGATTACAAAAAATTGCCGACTTTTTAAGAATTGATGATAATACACCACTTCAAATGCGTATGCTTACAAGACAAATCGAAAATGCACAAAAGCGTATAGAAGCACAAAATTATCAATCAAGAAAAACCGTCCTTAAATTTGACGAAATTATGAACAAACAAAGACTTTTAATATATGGAGAAAGAAACAAAGTCTTGGACGGAATAGATGTTCATGAACAAATAATGGAAATGTATCCAGATGTTGTTGAAAGAATATGCAAAACATATCTTGATGAAGATAAACCATATTTTGAATGGGAATTAGAACCACTTAACAGGGGATTAGAAGATAAATTATTCCCAAAAGGTACAAATTTAGTTGATAAAGATTTTGTTGAAAACTGTGAAATTCAAGATGTTATAGACAAAATCATGGAGATAATAAAGAAAAAATATCAAGAAAATGTTGATAAAACAAAAGAGGTTGGCGTAGATTTTTCTATGTTTGAAAGACTAATTTTGTTAAGAGTTGTTGATACTTTATGGATGGATCATATTGACCAAATGCAAATGCTTAAAAACGAAATTGGTGTTCAAGCGTTTGGACAAAAAGACCCTGTAACAGAGTATGAAAAGCAAGGTTATGAAATGTTTGATCAAATGATAGATAGAATTCATGATGATGTAACAGCCTTTTTGCTTAACGCAAAAATCGAAATAAACAGAAAAGTTCAAATGCCAAAACAACATACATTTAAGCCTGCTGATGTGGTAGAAAATACTCCGCCAACAACTATCACAAAAAACAAGGAAGTTGGTAGAAATGATCCATGTCCTTGTGGAAGCGGTAAAAAGTATAAAAATTGTTGTGGGAAAAAATAAAGACAAAATGTCTTTATTTTTTTATTTAGATTGAAAAATTATTGCAAGATATGTTATACTTAACTTGACTAGGGCTAAAAATTTTTAGGAGATTTATGTTAGGCAAAAATAGAATAAAAAAATATAAAAAACAATTACATTTAAAACCTAATTATGATGGGTTTGTATGTGATGATGAAGATAGAGCAATAATAAATGTTGGCGCAGAAAACTATGATGATATTTTTTCGCCATATTGTTACAAAGGTGGAGATACTCTCTCTTCTGATTTAGTCGGATATTTGCAACAAAAATCTAATGCAATTCCTCTTGATTATGATTTAACCATTCGTTTCCATGTGAAAAATGCAAGCGAAGAAAAACGCAAAGAAATAGAACTTGCCGTAAGAGAAAATTATCAAAGTGAAATACAAGGACTAGATAAAAGAATGAACAGGGCTACAATATTTTCAATTGTTTTCTTGTTTATTGGAATATTGTTTTGCACAACATATTTATTAATTTCTAATATAGATGTTCAACCAGTTAAATATATTTTAGATTTGTTATCATGGGTATTTTTGTGGGAAGGAATAGACGCTTTCTTTTTGGATAGAAGAATGATGCAATTAGAAAAACTAAAGTCTTATAGATTGTGCGCTGCAAAGATTGAGATAATAGAATTTGAAGTATACTAAAAGGATAAAATTATGTATTATAACATTTTTCATATTGGCAATATTGTTTTTTATGTTTTATTAGGAATAAGCGTTCTTTTGCTTTTGCAAAAAATTATATATCATATAGTTGGACTTTTCCCTACAAAAAAATTTAAAGACGCAAAAAAAGACCACAAGTACGCAATTCTAATTCCTGCAAGAAATGAAAGCAAGGTAATTGAACAACTTTTAATATCAATAAAAGAGCAAAACTATAATCATGACTTGTTGGATACTTATATAATTGTTGAAGATGAAAAAGATAAAACTTGTGAAATTGCAAAAAATTATCAAAACACTTATATTTTTGTTAGACAACATTTAGAAAGAAAGGGTAAAGGTCATGCTCTTAATGAAGTTATAGAACACATTTTTAAATCAGATAAAAAATATGAAGCATTTTTTATTTGCGATGCAGACAATGTTTTAACGCCAAATTTTATTAAAGAAATGAATAAAACATTCGATGCTGGCTATAAGATTGCATTAGGGTATAGAAATAGCAAAAATTGGAATGGTGGTTGGATTGCTAGTTGCAGTGCATTAACATTTTCAATGATAAATACTTTTCATAATAAGTGCCGTTCAAGGTTTAATCAAAATGTTATTTTGAGCGGAACAGGTTTTTATATTTCATGCGATATATTGGAAAAATTAGGTGGTTGGAAATTTTTTACACTTACCGAAGATGTTGAATTGTCCATGTTTTCAACTGTAAACGATATAAAATCAACTTACAACGAGTACGCAGAATATTATGATGAACAACCGTCAAAGTTTAAAGCTTCATGGAATCAGCGACTTCGCTGGGTAAAAGGTTATGGACAAGTAAATAAAAAGTACAAAAAGAAACTTTTAAAAGGTATGCTTTTTGATAAACAAAACAGATGGAGTAAATTTGAATATACAATGAGTATTTTGCCTGTTGTTTGTATTTTATCAACTGCATTTATCTATGCCTTTTTTACATTGGTTCTCGCAATAGTTGGTTCGTGCATAGGTTCGCCAATTGCATATAAAGTTTATCGTGCATTTATAATTGCATCACTATCTATTTATTTATTTTTTGTTTGTTATGCAATGGTTATGCTGTATGCAGAAAGAAAACATACAAATATAACTTTAAAAAATAAAATTATATGTTGTTTGATGTTTCCGATTTATATGTCTTTTTATATTCCAATCTATTTTACATCACTTTTTAAAAAAGAAGTAGAATGGAAACCAATTGCTCATACAGTAAATATGAATATCTCAGGGAATAAAGATATAGAGTTAAATTTTGAAGAAAGCAAATCGGCACGACAAATTGATGATGATGAAAGTATCATAACTTAATGGAGTACAATATGGAAAAAATAGAAAACATTATAAAATATTATTTACTTACAAACAAATTGAAAGATACAGTAAGAACAGGCTGGAAATATTGGAATGTTAAAAAACAAAGGTTGGAAAGTGTTGCAGAGCATATATATGGAACTTGTATGCTCGCTACGGCAATTTGGTCAGAAACACTTCCACCTGTAAATCTTGCAGAAGTTCTTTTAACATTAGCATTACACGAAACAGAAGAAATAATTATTGGAGATTTAACGCCATATGATGCTGGCTATAAAACAAAAAAAGAACAAGGTGAAAAAGCAGTTCAAGAAATTTTTAAGAATCTTATAGCAAAAGATGTTTTTGTAACTTTAATACAAAATTTTGATAATCAATCAACACCAGAGGCAATGTTTGCATATAAATGCGACAAGTTGGAGTGTGATTTGCAAGCAAAATTATATGATGAAAATGGTCAAATGAAACTGGAAAATGCAGATGAAAAAATAAAAAAAGATGAAAGAATAAAAAATTTGCAGGCTCGTGGAGCGAAAAATGCATCTACATTTTTTATTCATTTTGATAGAACTCTTTTGCAAAAAGATTTAAAAAATGGAGAAGAAGATATATTTGTGCAAATAAACAAATACATTGAGAAACATAAAATTAAGGATTTGTTAAAAGATAAAACAGAAAATAAAAAACAAAATACAAATAATAAAAAATAGAAATTTTATTTTGTTGACAGATGGTTAAATTTATGATAAAACATAATTCGGTGAAAGTTTCACCGATATGCGCCCATAGCTCAATTGGATAGAGCGTTGGTCTACGGAACCAAAGGTTGGGGATTCGACCTCCTCTGGGCGCACCACAAGAGAAAAAACTGCGCTTAGGCACAGTTTTGCCATAAATGGCAAAACATAGTGCTTTGGCGCTTGTTTTTTCTCTATTCTCGCGACCAAACGAAAATGATTTTTATGAAAAAGCATTTTGTCGCGACTAAAAAGATTAAATACAATAAAAGATTATAAAAAATTGTTTTTAAATATTACAAACTATAAAATAAAAATGCAACATCTCAAAACTGCGCTTAGGCACAGTTTTATTAAAAAAAATTAAAAATATTCTAATGAATATATGAAATTATATTTTATAGAAAAAATCCACAAGAAAAACTTGTGGATTTATTACTATAAAAAATTTAAATATTGCACAAAACTATTTTAACGCATTGTTGAATTTTATATAAAATGTAATAACTCTATATAAATTAGATTATGCAATGTTTTTAAGGTTTCGTTAATTGTTTAAGTTTTTTTTATTCATTTCGTGTTTTTGACTAATTATATTGAATATTTACGAATTTCTGCGTTTTTAAAATAGTTTATGTCAGTATCATTTTCTATATTTATTTTTGTATTAGTTAAAATTTTATCCATCATCGACGCTACTGTGCTGTGTGTTACAATTAAAATGCAATTATAAACTTTTAAGGTTTTTATATAATCAATAAATTTTTTTACTCTATTATAAACTTCTTCATAAGTTTCTAAACCAAAATTTTTATCTCTTGCCTTTTTTATTAAACTTTCTTCGTAAGTTAAATTATCTTTTGATTTACCAGTTAAAACGCCTTGGTCTATTTCAATAATGTCATTATTTTTTATAATTTTTACATTGTGATATTTATTCATTATGTTTGATGTTTGCATAGTTCTCATTAGGGGAGATGATATAATAACATCAAATTTAACATCTTTATATTGAACAGCAACATTGTTTACTAATTCTATGCCATTTTTACTCAGTCTATTTTTAGTGATGCCCTGAAGTATTCTTTTTTCGTTCCAAACAGTTGTTCCGTGTCTCATTACATAAATATCCATTTGTTTTTTCCTTTTGTATTAAAATTTGTTTAATATTTTTAGTTGTTTTATTTTGTTATCCACAAACAGTATATTGAAGTACTTATTTCTATATCTTTAGGTACAAAAATATTAGTTATCGTTTTTGAAAGATCTTCTGATGCATTCATTTTACAAATGGCTATATTTTGCGCTTCTGTTGATGAATGAAAATTTAAATCAAAAGGTTCAAAAGAAACTTTTACACATTCTTTTAGTTCTTTTTTACTGGATTTTGCTATTGCTTCTGCTTGAAATTCGGCATCTTTAAATGCTAAATCTAAAAGTTCTTCTCTTATTTTTTTATCGTTTTTCATTGTAAAATTTATTGTATAACTTGGTGGATTATTTATTTTTGATGTTTCTTGCATAAGTTTTGCAAGTTTATCTAAATCATAGTTAAATTGTAAAGATGAATTTTGTGTAAAATTCCAAAAACCATCTTTAATATATTTGTGTGTTTTTTCATCATATATTTGATTTTCGGACACATTAAAAGATTGAGTTTTTAAAGAATCTTTTTTAAAATTAAGTTTTTCTAATAGGGCAATGTAGTCCTTAATAATAAAAGTGCCACTTTCTAATGCACTGTTATAAGATTTGTTTTTTATTTTAAATACAAAGTTTAAAGTAACTTGATTGGGTTTTAAGGTTTTTGTACCTATACCTTTAACACTAATTTCCATTTAAATCCTCCTTCGTAAATATAACATTAAAAAGATAAAATGTAAAATTTGCGATGCAAATTGTTAAAATTTTATAAATTTATTTAACATATTAAATATTATTAACCCGTATTTTCCATTAGTCACATCTTGGAATAAAAATATTTTTGGTGGAAAGATTGTAAATAATAAATAACAAACAATTATTACCAATATGCCAACAATGGAAATTATTTTTACGATTGTCGAATTGTTTTTTTGCTTTAAAATTAAAAAAGCAAATAAAAAAGCAAAAAATACAGAAATAAAAAATGTAAAAATATCTAATACAAGAATTGATTTTTGTGAAATTGCTGTGTATGAATAGAATATAGAGGGAATAAGAATTATAGGAGTTAAAAGACATATAAACATTGCGAAACTATAATTTTTATTTTTTAAAAAATTATGTGCACAAACAAAATAGATAATAGTAGGTAAAATAGACATTTTTAAATGTTCTCATGTGCTTTCATTTGTAGGGAATAGAATACCAGAAAGAACATTTTTATTACTCCATTCATATAAAAAATGTGTGAGAGTTCCAAACAAACACACAAAGACAAATCCCCAAAAACAAAACCAAAATAATTGTTTTGTTGTTTTCATATATACAAATATATTCAAAATTTATAAAATAATACATTAAAAATGGTGTTCCCGAGAGGATTCGAACCTCCGACCTACGGTTTAGGAAACCGTTGCTCTATCCTGCTGAGCTACGAGAACACACATTTTGTAGTTTATCACATAACATAAAGAAAAGCAATTCATTTAAAAATTAAAATAAAATTATGGTTAAAATAGTGAAAAAAAATTAAAAAAATGGTTGACATATAAAATGTTGTTTGATATTATTATAATGCTTTTGTAAAAGCATATTCCTCGTTAGCTCAGCGGTAGAGCAACCGGCTGTTAACCGGTAGGTCGTCTGTTCGAACCAGACACGGGGAGCCAATTAACCAACCCTTTTGGGTTGGTTTTTTGTTTGTGCTAATTTAATATCTTTAAAAATCTTATTTGTTGAAAATAATAATCGCTTAATCTTTTGTCTTTTGCATCATTTGTGTGACATGTTACATAAATATTTTCTAAAGATTTTTTCCCTTGTATTTTTGTTATAAGTAAATTATGATGGAACCTGTCTCCACTTTGCAACATTTGAACAACATCACCAATTTCAATATCATTTATTGTTACAACTTTTGCTCTTGGGCCTAATGTTGAGGTGTTAGTTGTTATAAAGTTAAAAAATTCTACAACTCCTGTCCAACTATATGAACGATTATATGAATTTTTGTAAAACCAAAATGGTGGAGAAATTGTATTCATTTCTATTTTTCCATAATATAAACATTGAGAAACAAAATTTGTACAGTCGCCACCATATCCATCAAAATTAAAAAATAAAGGATTTCGTTTGTTCCACCATTTATACGCATATTCAACTGCTTTTTCTCTGTTATACATATAATTATAAATGTTTTTGCTTAAAAGTTTATGCCGATAAACATAAGTAATTTTTTAAAAAATGTATATGTTAATATTTTATATTTGCACTGATTTATAATTGAATAATTATTCAATCGTTTTAGTTTAATATCATTGTTTATTTATTTTCAAATATTTGACAATAGTTTGTTTAGTAAATTATAATATACATACAATATATATGAAATAATTTAAAAAGGAATGTAATATGGTTCAAAAGTCGAATAATGGTCCAATTAAAAAAGAAATGCCAGAAAGTATTAGAAAACTATTTGAGCAAAAACAAAGTGGCAATATAGTTCAAGAAACGAATAATGATGAAGGTTTAAATACTGTTGAGGCAAATATTGAAAAAGAAAGTGTTAACGCAGTTGACAATTCAAAATCTGATGATGCATTTTTAATTGAAGATAATAAAGTAGTAAAAGAAGAAAACGCTAAAACATTAAAAAAAGAAAAGGTTAAAAAAGAAAAAGCAAAAAAAGAAAAGCTTAAAAATGATAAAATTGAAGATAGCAAGCGTCAAGAAACGCAACTAGAAGATGAAAAATCAAATAGCAAGAAACTATCTAAAAAGACAAAAATAACAATATTGTCAATTCTTTTAGCAGTTGTTTGTTGTGCTTTTGTAATTACGCTTATTGTGTTATTGGTTCCAAAAGCAAATAAGATGGACGCACCAACGATACAAATTTATTCTCTTAGCAATCAAACTATATTGCATGTAGATGAAAATGAAGATGCAGTTTTGTATGAGTTTTATATTCAAAAGAAAGGTGAAACAAACATCGCTTATTTATCTTCTCAAACAAATGAAGTTTCAATAAAAAGTAAATTAAGCACACCGGGCGAATATTATATTTGGGCAAGATATGGTGGCAAAAATTCAAAAGAAACATCAAATGACTCTGAAAAATACACATATTATTATTATGAGTATTTAGATACACCAAAAGTATATGTTTCAAGTGATAGTTTAACAATGACATGGCTTAAAGTTGTAAATGCAAAAGAATATAGAGTTTATTATGGCATTGATGATCAAGAGTTAAGTTATTTTACAGTTGCACAGCCATCGTCAACTACTACTAATGTTATATTTGATTTTGCAGAATTTAACAATGTTAGTGCAGGGAATTATACTTTATATGTCCAAGCTGTTGCTGACGAAAATAATTATTATAAGAGCAGTGAATTAAGTCAACCAATACTATACGCAAATAGGACAAAATTGGCAGATGTACAAAGTGCAACTTATAATAGAGAAAATGGCATGTTGAGATTTACAGTTGACACATCAAAAACAACAACAAAACATTTTGAAATTGTTGTAAATGAAAATGAAATTTTTGGTTTTGTTGCAGATTCTATAAACGAAGAATACACATTTGATTTAACTCCATATTTAAAAAAGGGTGTAGAGGTTTCAAGTGTAAAAATTAAAGCTCTTGGAGATGGAGATTATATAACAGATTCTGAATATATAACTGCAGGAATTATATAAATTAAGATTATTGATTCGAGAATATATTTTTTAATAAAAAACATACTACAAAAAAGGTGGTATGTTTTTTTATGGAAATAATAGAAAAAATAAAAACGCAGTTAAATAATAATCCTGATATTTTGGTTAGGGAAATTATTGTTTCAAACAAAAAAGTTTCCATGATTTTTTTAAAAAGTACGATAGATAAAATGCTATTAGTTCAATCAATAATATCTCCGCTTATAGATTATAAAGGCATTGTTACGCTTGATAATTTAAAAAATGAAGTGCTTAAAGTAATTGAAATAGAAAAAATAACTGAAGAAGATTTTATTAAAAATGTAATAAGAAACAAAGTACTTTTGTTTGTTGAAGGCGAAAAAGAAGCACTTAGTTTAGATGTTGAATATTTTCCAACAAGACAACCTGCAGAGCCTCCAACATCTCCAACTATTCAAGGACCAAGGGAAGGATTTACAGAAAGTGTAAAAACTACTATTGCACTTATAAGAAAACAATTGCCAACCAAGCATTTAATAATTAAGAACTTTTTTGTGGGCGAACTTACGCACACGCAAATAACATTATTTTATTTAGATAATTTAGCAGATAAAAAACTTATAAAAAATATAGAGAAAAAAATAAAAAAAATAAATACAGATGCTATTTTAGATTCACATTACATCATAAATTATCTTTCCGATAGACCAAATTCGCTATTTGAACAGTTTGGACTAACAGAAAAACCTGATATTGTTACAGCAAAAATTTTAGAGGGAAGAGTGGCTATTGCCGTAGACGGATCGCCAATTGTTATAACTATTCCATTTATGATTATGGAAGATTTGCAAAATAGCAATGATTATTACACAAACTCGCATTATACTTCTTTTATAAGGTTTATACGAGCGCTCGGAATAATTATGGCAACTGTTGTGCCAGGTGTGTATTTAAGTTTTAGATTATATCATTATAAAGTGGTTCCTCTTAAATACATTTTAACAATAAATGCAACTACGCAAAATTTACCATTTACGCCATTTATAGAACTTTTATTTATTTTAATTTTATTTCAAATGCTTTATGAAGTAAGTTTAAGATTACCAAGATATTTAGGACTTGCAACAAGTATTGTCGGGGCGTTAGTTCTTGGAGATACTGGTGTGCAAGCGGGTTTAATTTCGTCACCAGGAATTATTGTAATTGCATTAAGTTTAATTTCAATGTATGCAATACCAAATCAGGCTCCACAGTTAACAATACTAAGATTTATTTTCTTGATGATAGGGGGAACACTTGGATTATTTGGAATTATTGGTGGAATGGTTTATTTTATTAATTATTTGAACACAATGAATGAATTTGATACTCCAAATTTAGCACTATATTCACCAAGAATAAAAAATGACTTATAAGATGCTGTTACAAGGCAACCAATATCGAAAATGAAAACAAGACCAAAAGTGATAAAAAATAAAGATGAAAAAAGAGGTCTGGGTGGTGAAAAATGAAAGAACAGATTTCTATTAGACAAACTGCTTGTTTTTGTGCGATTTCATTATTAGCATTGAAACTTATTGCACTGCCATCATTACTTTTTGAAAAAAGTAATAGTTCAGGATTGATTGTTGCAATAATATTATTTATTGCTGATTTTTTGATGCTTTTTTTGTATTTAAAAATAAAAGAAAAATATCCTGATTTTTCGCTTTACGAAATTATAAAAAAATATTTAGGTAAAATTATTGCAAAAATAGTATACATTTTAATCTATTTGTTTTTTGTGTTTAAATTATGCATGTTAATGAATGAAGGCGTTTTATATATGCAAGATGTTGTAGATGAAGATTATAGTTTAATTGTGTTTCTTTTGACATACTTGCCCGTTATAACTGCATTAAGTTTTAATGGATTAAAAAGTTGTGCAAGGACATGTGAATTTGGTTTTGTTTTTATTATAATTGGGCTTATTATATGTTTATTTTTATCAGAAATTTCACTTAGTTTTGGCGAAATTGGACCACTTTTTATTAAAGATACAAAAAATATCTTAAGTGCGTGTTTTGACTATAATTTTTGGTTTTCAGATTTTTTATTTGTAACAATTTTGGCTGATAAAATAAAAATAGAAAAAAACGCAAAAAGAAAAATATTTTCGTTTGTGTTTATGGTTGCAATCTTGCTATTAATTTTGTATTTTGTTTATTTTAGATTGTTTCGTGTAACTGCTTTTTTGAATAAAAATGCTATTGCTGATGTAACAGAATATAACAGAAATATTGGAAATTCAGGTAATATTGATATAATTTCAATTCTTGTTTATTTATTTGTAATTTTTCTGCAAGGCTCGCTATATATGAATTGCTTGCGAATTTGTTATGAAAAAATTTTTGAATATAAAAATAATTATCATTCATTAATTAGTGCCAATATCATTTTAATTTTGTTTGAATATTTTTTATTTTACAACCTTCAAAGAATAACAGATTTTGTTTTAATTTATTTTAAATATTTTGGTATTTTATTATGGATTATAATTCCGTTGTTTTATATTTTATTGTTAATTTTTAGTAAGGAGAAAAAATATGATAAAAAATATAAAAAAGTATATAAAAAAATTTAAGAAATCTTTTGCTTTATCATATTTCGTTCTTATAATGATTATTTTTTTACCATCAGCACTAACAATGCCGTCGCTTAGTTTTAGAGGTGCAATTATTACAGCGATTGGAATTGACAAGGTTGATGAAGAAGTGGAGTTTTCTGTTTTGACACTTTCTGATATTTCAAAAGATAACATGGGAGAAAATACAAAAGTTGTTTCCGGTAAAAATTCTAGTGTAGCAAATGCAATAAGTTCAATAGAATCTCAAATAGGCAGAAAGTTAAAAATGGGGCATGTGGGTTATGTTGTTATTTCTCAAAGTTTTGCGGGGGAAGATATTGCAACGGTTTTAAACACCTTAACAATTACAACCAAACTTCCCAATTCAGTTTCGTTAATTCTTAGTAGAGATAGTGCAAAAGATGTGCTTAGTCAAGCGAGCAAACTAGAACAGTCATCTATGTATAAACTACGCGAGATAATTCAAAATGAGTTTAATGTAAATTACACAAAAGACACGAGTTTGGATAATTTTTTAAAAGGTTATTTTTCAGAAATAAAAACTTCAACGCTAGGATATATAAAATTAGAAAATGATATAAGTCAAGGAATAAGTGCTGGGCAAGAGACAGATGGTTCAAGTCAAGCATCTAATCAATCGGATAATAATTTTCAACAATCAAACTCAAATAGCGTTATTTCACTTCAAAGAGAACACGCAGTTTTTGTTAATGGGAAATTAAAATATATTTTAAGCGTTGATGAAATGAAAGGAATAAAGTGGGTTGTTGAAAATAATTTGCAACAACTTATTACAATAGACAATGTAAACGAACAAGGATTAAATAATGCAAGTGTATCTTTTGAAGTCCAACAAAATCAAATTAAACCAAGTGTAATATATAGAAATAATAGACCAATTATAACATTTGAGTTATCACTAAAATTAAACACAGTTGAAATTATGCAAGAAACCAAACAAACAAAATCGCCAAAAGAAATTTATATAAGCGATGATATAAACAATAAAATAAACGACAAAATAAAAAGAGAAGTAGCACTATCACTAAACAAATTACGACAAGAAAAAACTGATGTGATTGGTGTGTATAAAATTTTATTTAGTGATAATCATAATAAATTTGATGAGTTTTTAAATAACTTAGATGATAAAACTGATTTTTTGTCGTATGTAAAAATAAACATAAAAGCAGATTCAAAAATATTTGCAAGTTAACATTGCTTGAATTTATAAGTTGTGCTATAATATTCCAAGTAAGGAGCTATTATGGGTATTTTTAAACTTAAAAAAAAGATAATTGAACCACATATTCACGAAAGTGAAGACAATTTAAGCTTAACTGACGGGGCACACATTATAATAGGTTGCAAAAGAGTGGCTCTATCCGGCAATGCAGTAGTTCTAGAAACAACAGATTCAACATATACAACAGTGTCGGGAAAATCAAAAATAAGAGTTATGCACAGTGGTGAAATATATATGGTTACTCAAAATAGTACAATAGGCTTAATAGAAGAGGCTAAAATAAATATTGTTTCGGGAAATGCTAAAATTGAAACCATAAATAATTGTAATATTGATTATTTGTCTAAAAGTGCAAAAATTGGAACTATAAATAATGGATTTATTAAGTTTATAGAAAATAGAACAAGAGTTGAAACAATAAATAACGGAGAAATTTTTTACATAAGAGATAATGCAAAAATTGGAACAGTCAATAATGCAATAATCGAAGGCGTTATGGGTAATGCGAAAATCGTAACACTAAATCACGGAAAAATAAATTATATTCTAGATGGTGCAAAAATTTGCACGGTAAATTCTGGTGAAATAAACGAAGTTTGCGATAGTTGTGAAATTGGTACAATAAACGGTGGCGTTATAAATGAAATAATGGGAAGCTGTATTGTTGGTCAAAAAATGGGTGGACGAATAAAACAGAAAAATGGAAACGCAATTATTGTTTATTTGCAAAAACAAAAGAAACAAACAAAAAATCAATTAGCAAGTAAGTTAATAAGTAATAATGAAAACTTAAATTGTGAAAATAATCAAAATAAGGAAGTAACAGAATGATTTGGGACATTATTTTAGATGCGTTTTTAGATACAATAAAAATTTTGCCAATTTTATATTTAGTTTATTTGTTGGTTAGTTACCTGGGTCATAAAAAAAATACTCGTTATGCAAAACTAATGAATAAAATAAAAAAGTATGGACCACTTATTGGTGGAATAACTGGTTGTATTCCACAATGTGGTTTTTCTGTTGTAATGGCAGATTTATATTCAAAAAGTGCAATAACGGTAGGGACTTTAATTGCGGTTATGGTTGCTACAAGTGATGAAGCAATACCAATTATGATTTCTAATCCAAATTTTATTGTTCCAATGCTTATAATGATTGCTATTAAATTGGTTGTGGCTGTGTTTTTTGGATATTTATTTGATATTGTTTTTAAACTATTTAAAAAAGAACAAAAAGTTGAAATTGATGCATTCAGCAAAATTCATGATCATGATTGCGAATTAACATCATGTTCACACACTCATGTGGTTCATTGTCATAAACAAGAAGAAACTGGTGAAAAATGCGATTATCACGATAAAGAAACTAAACATGAACATCATGGTTGTGTTGATAACATATTTTTAGATGCTCTTGTACATACTCTACAAATAACGGCTTTTTTATTTGTT
>CALWEY010000046.1 GCA_944377435.1 uncultured Clostridia bacterium
AGAAGATGCAAAAAATATTTTTAGTAAAGATAATTTAAAAAATATTGGTCTTAGTGAAGATGTTGAAATTAAATTTTATAATGTTGTTAAAGAAAGTGAAGAAGATTTAGTTTTATAAACAAAAAAAACTCTACAATTTTTGTAGAGTTTTTTTGTTTTTGCTATGCTATAAAATTGGGGTCAGAGTATTCTTCAAGCAAAAATGTTCCCGGGCCTACGGCTGTTAGTTCTATGTCCATATGTGTTCTAAACACTCCTGTTACGGTTTTTACATATTTGTTTAGTTCATCTCTTAATTTTAAATATATTTGTTCGGCAATTTCGGGTTTTGCTGAATGTGTAAAGTCGGGACGATTTGTGTTTTTTGTTCTTCCATATAGTGTAAAATTGCTAACAAGCATAATTTGTCCGTTTACTTTTGTTATATCGTTGTTCATTTTGCCGTATTCATCTCTAAAAATTCGCATCTTTACTATTTTTTGTGCAAAATGTGGTACCATTTCTAGTGTGTCGGTTTCATGCACGCCAAACAAAACAAGAAGTCCATTTTGGATTTCGCTATATTTTTGTCCTTCGCTATAAAGTGTACTATTTTTAACTTTTTCTATTACTGCTCTCATTTTATATCCTTTTGTAAAAAACTATGTGGCAACAATTCTTCTAGTTTATAAATTTTATAATCATTTTGATTTTTTGCAACAACAATTTCTAAATTATTTGAAAATTCTGCCATAACTTGTCTACAAATTCCACAAGGGAAGGTATAATCTCCACTTTGTGAAACTATTGCAATACAAACAATATCTTTATCGCCACTTGTTATTGCGTTATCTATTGCCACTCTTTCGGCACAAATGGTTGCACCAAAACTTGCATTTTCTATGTTTGCACCAATGTATGTTTTGTTTGACTTTGTCAAAACGCAAGCACCCACCTTAAAATTGGAGTAGGGGGAGTATGAAAATTGTAATGCGTTTTGAGCTTTTTCTATTAGTTTTTTATAATTTATCATAAAATTCCTTTATTTATTTAAAACTTCACTAACTTTGCAAGCAACTGCAACAGTTGCTCCAACAATTGGGTTGTTGCCCATTCCAATAAAGCCCATCATTTCAACATGAGCTGGAACTGATGAACTTCCTGCAAATTGTGCATCGCAGTGCATTCTGCCCATTGTGTCGGTTAGTCCATAACTTGCAGGACCTGCCATAACATTGTCTGGGTGAAGTGTTCTGCCTGTTCCGCCACCAGAGGCAACAGAAAAATATTTTTTATTATGGTCATAACACCATTTTTTGTATGTGCCTGCAACAGGATGCTGAAATCTTACAGGGTTTGTTGAGTTGCCCGTAATTGAAACATCAACATTTTCTAGTTTCATAATCTCAACGCCTTCCATAACATCATAGGCACCATAAACTTTTACATTTTTCTTTTCAGTGTTTGAAAATGCTTTTTCTTCTAGTACTTTTAATGTGTGTTTTTCATGGTCATATTCGGTTGAAACATAGGTAAATCCGTTTATTCGGGCAATTATATATGCTGCGTCTTTGCCTAGTCCGTTTAATATAACTTTAAGTGGGATTTTTCTTACTTTGTTTGCAGTTCTAACAATTCCCATTGCACCTTCGGCAGCTGCAAAACTTTCATGACCAGCTAAAAAGCAAAAGCATTTTGTGTTTTCGCTAAGAAGCATACTTGCCAAATTGCCGTGTCCAATTCCAATTTGACGCTCATCGGCAACGCTTCCTTCCAGACAAAAGGCTTGAAGTCCAATTCCAATATATTTTGCTGCTTCTTCGGCATTTTTTGCTTTTTGAGTTAGGGCAATGGCACAGCCAAGTTCATATGCCCACACGGCATCGTCAAAACAAATTGGTTGTATGCCTTTTACAATTTTTTCTATATCTATGCCATTATCTTCACATATTTTTCGTGCGGTTGACAAATCTTTTATATTGTATTTATTAAGTGCTTCCTTTACAGAATGTTCTTTTTTGCCAAGATTAAATTTTTCCATAAATTACTCCTTTCTTGGATTGATATATTTTACAGCATCATCAAATCTTCCATAGCGTTTTGTCGACTTTTCTTTTGCTTCTTTATAATCTGTGCCGTTTTCTAGCATTTGCATCAAATTGCCAAGATTAACATATTCATAGCCAATTATTTCACTATTTTCGTCTAGCGCAAGTTTTGTTATATATCCTTCGGTTAAATTTAAATATCTTGGGCCAATTTTATCATTTGCGTAAACTGTTGAAACTGCACTTGTAAGGTTTTTGCCCAAATCTTCAAGGGCAGAGCCAACGCTTAGTCCACCTTGTGAAAATGCTGATTGACTTCTTCCATAAACAAGTTGCAAAAACACTTGTTTCATTGCGTCATTTATTGCATCGCAAACAAGGTCGGTGTTTAGTGCTTCGAGTAGTGTTTTGCCAATTAGTATTTCGCCAGCCATTGCAGCAGAGTGCGTCATGCCTGTGCAACCAATTGTTTCAACAAGTGCTTCTTTAATTATTCCGTTTTTTACATTTAATGTAAGCTTGCAAGTGCCTTGTTGTGGGGCACACTTGCCACAACCATGGGAAAAACCACATATATCTTTTATTTCTTTTGACTGAATCCATTTTCCTTCTTCGGGTATTGGAGAACTGCCACGACTTTTTAAACATTTAACACATTCACTATCCATACAAACTCCTTTTACTTTGTTAGTATACGATATTTTAAAGTTATTCACAAATATTTTATTGTTTTAGAGAGTGTTTTTTTTTGTTGACAAAAACTGTTTTATGTAATAACATAAATTTACTTGTGATGATAAAAACAAAGTAGGCACACTATGGGTAATTAGAGAAAAATCGGTTGGTGAAAGATTTTCAAAGTTTTGTGCTGAATTACACTTTTGGAGCGAGTCGCGTGTTTTGGCGTAAAAAAACAAATAAGGCAAGTTTCTTGCAAAATAAGGTGGTACCACGAACAGCACATTCGTCCTTATGATGATGTGCTTATTTTGTTTTTATAGGAGAGAAATATGGTAGATACAACTTTATTTGATACACTTAAAGAAAGAGGACTTTTGTATCAATGCACCGATGAAGAAAAATTAAAAAAATTACTTGAAAGTGGAAAACCAATAACACTATACGAAGGAACAGATCCAACGGCCGACAGTTTGCACATTGGACACTGTGTTCCATACTGCATACTTAGAAGATTTCAAAAGGCAGGACATAAAGTTATTGTTTTAATGGGTGGCGCAACTGCTTGTATTGGCGACCCTAGTGGAAAAAGTGAAATAAGAAAGGTTATGGACAAAGAAACCATAAACAAAAATATAGAAAAAATAAAAAACTCACTTAAAATATTTTTAGACTTTGACGGCGATAACCCTGCAATTATTGTAAACAACAGTGATTGGTTTAACTCGTATAGTTACATTGATTTTATGCGTGAGATTGGTATTCATTTTAATGTAAACAAAATGTTATCAAATGAAATATATGCAAAAAGAATTGAAGAAGGTGGACTAACATTTTTTGAAATGGGCTACATGCTTATGCAGGCATATGATTTTATTGAATTAAATAGAAAATACGGTTGCACACTTCAATACGGTGGTGGCGACCAATGGGGAAACATTGTTGCAGGTGTTGAACTTCAAAGAAAACTCAACTTTGCATATGGAACAAATGTAGATTTGGTTGGTGCAACAAACCCATTACTCTTAACCCCAGACGGCAAAAAGATGGGAAAAACAGAAAGGGGAGCAATTTGGATAGACAAAGATAAAATTTCAGCATACGATTTTTATCAAGGAGTATATCAAACACCTGATGCTTGTGTTGAAATGATGTTTGCACTCTTTACTGATGTTGATATGAGAACTGTTAAAAAACTTATTAGCGAAGACATTGTAAATGCAAAAAAAGTTTTGTCGTTTGAAGTTACAAAATTTATTCGTGGCGAAGAAGACGCAATAAAAGCACAAGAAGCAACTAAGGCGCTTTTTAGTGGACAAGGCAACTTGGATAATGTTCCAACTTTTGAAGTAAGTGAGTGTGATTTGTCTAGTGGTATACCTGTTACTGATTTGTTTACTGCTTGTGGACTTGTTTCTTCAAAAAGTGAAGTTAGAAGATTATGCGCTCAATCAGGTCTTCTTGTGAACGATGAAAAAGTATCAGACTTTAACAAAAAAGTATGTTTATGTGATTTAAAAGATGATTGCATCATATTAAAAAAAGGTAAAAAGAACTTTATTAAGGTTGTTGTTAAAAAATAATGCAAAGTTTAATTGAAATTAAAAAATCTAAATTTTATAATTATCTATTTAATGTAAATAGTGCAAACGATGTTGCAACAATATTGCAAAATTTAAAAAAAGAACACAAAAAAGCAACTCATATTTGTTATGCTTATAAAATTGTGGATGGTGTGGAAATTGTAAAATTTAGTGATGACGGCGAACCAAGTGGAACGGCAGGACGACCAATACTAAATGTTATTGAAAAGAAAAACCTTAAAAATGTTTTAATTTGTGTTGTACGATATTTTGGGGGAATTAAACTCGGTGCTGGTGGACTTGTTAGAGCATATTCAAAAAGTGCAAGCAGTTTGTTTTTGGAGGAAAAATGATTATAACTGATCTTGTTCAAAAAGGGGAGAGTGAACTTTATAAAGTTTATGTTGACGACGAGTTTGTTTGTTTAATGCAAGCAGAAACAATTGTTAAAAATAAATTAAAAAAAGGTCAAGAAATTGACAAACAAACATTTGATGAAATTTTTAATCAAAGTCAAATTTTAACTTGCAAAAACCAGGCAATAAATTATGTTTCAAAATGTTTAAAAACTCAAAAGCAAGTTGAAATCTATTTAAAACAAAAAGGCTACACAGATGTTGCTATACAAAACGCAGTTACAATGTTACTTGATTACGGCTATATAAACGACAAGTATTATGCCGAATGTTTTGTTAAATCTAAACAAAACACAAAGGGAATAAACTATATTAAAAATGCTTTAAAACAAAAGGGCGTTAATAGCGATATCATTGAAGAGGTTACAAAAGATTATAAGGCAAATGATGAAGAACTTTTAATATTGGCAAGAAAATATTTAAAAAATAAAACAATAGATAACACTATAAGGCAAAAGTTGTGTAGGCACTTATTTAGCAAAGGTTTTAATTTTGATGAAATAAACAAGGTAGTAAACAAAGTTTTAAAGGACGATTATAATGATTGGAATTGATATTTTGGAAATAGAAAGAGTAAAAAATTTTGTAGGTAATGATAAGCTACTTAGAAGCATTTTTTTTGAAAGTGAAATAGAATATTTTTCAAAATTCAATAATCCATGCGAAAGAATTGCAGGTTTTTTTTGTGCAAAAGAGGCAGTAAAAAAAGCATTTTGCTGTGAAGATAACATAAATTTTTTAGATATAGAAATATTGCATAAAAACTCTGGTCAACCTTTTGTTGTTCTTCACAACAATGCAGAAAAACTTTTTAAAAAAAATAATTATAAAAATATAGAGATTTCAATCTCTCATTCAAAAACAATTGCAACTGCAATTTGTAAAATAGATAATTAAAATATTAAAAAATTAAAAATTAAATAATTTATTAAATAATAATTCTTTTCCTTTTGTTATAAGGCAAAGAATTATTTTTTTTATTTTAGAATATATTTTATTTTTTGATGTAATCTAAGTTTATATAAAATATTTTTGGAGATAATTAAATGAACAAAAATTATAAAAAAATAAATGAAGAATTAAATAAACAAATTAAACAATTTGAAGATAAAAAAGGTAAAGACTTTTCATTTTATCTTAACGAAAATGACCCCATTGTGCATAGTATGAAAGTGAAGGGGAAGTTATTTGAAAAGATTGAACTTGATGAGGAGTTTGAAAATGCTGACCTTTTAGATTATTTAGGTTATGAAAGGATTATATCGTGCAAGAAAAACAACAAATAATAAGAGGTGATATATACTTTGCTGACCTAAGCCCTGTGGTTGGGAGTGAACAAGGAGGGCTTAGGCCTGTTCTTGTTATTCAAAATAATGTGGGAAATAAATATTCACCAACTGTAATTGTTGCTGCAATAACTAGTCAACTATCAAAAGCAAAAATTCCAACACATATTGAACTTCCTGCTCACTTATATAATTTACCAAAAGATAGCGTTGTACTCTTGGAACAAATAAGAACAATAGACAAAAGACGATTAAACGAAAAAGTTTGTACATTAGATTTAAAAAAAATGAAAGAAGTAGATAAAGCAATTCTTGTTAGTTTAGGGTTTTATAGTTAAAAAAACAAGTGTGTCTCACTTGTTTTTTTAATACTTTGTTATACCTAGTAAATAATCTACGCTAACTGATAAAATTTCACTAATTTTGCATAGAGTTTTAAGGTCAGGTTCTCGATTGTTTTCATTTAATAACTCATAATTTTGATAAGTTCTGAAAGAAATGCCAAGTTTATTTGCCATTTCTTTTTGTGTTAAACCATTTAATAAATGTTCATTTTTAGATTTCTTAAAAATTCTTTCATACTCGACTCACTGTTAAGTCATTATACTTAAATTGAGTAATGAATAATTGCAATGCACTCAAAAAGTGTATGCATTTTGACCAAAAAATATCAAAAAAAATTTTGTATTTATAGTACTTGCTTATATTTTATTTTAATTTATAAAATAATTTAGTTATCAACATTAAATAATTAATATAAAATAAAAAAAACAATCTTTGAAAAAAAAGAAAAAACATTTGACAAGAACGGGGGGATCCTATTATAAGTTATATAAATATGTCAAAAGAATTGTTAAAGTTGTCCACAAAATGTTGCTTAAAATATTTACTACTCATTTTGAGTGCTGTGATAATATTTATAAAATAAATGTGGTACAATAACAAAAAGAAGGATAAAAGGGGAAGAAATGAAAAGAAAAAGTAAACTCTTTTTTAGCATTGCAAGTATGTGTTTTGCAGTTGCACTATTATGTTTTGGAGTGTATGCAGCACTTAGCGTAAGTTACCAAATTTCAGGTAGTGTTGTGTATGAAGTGACTGATGCATTTGTTGAAATTAAAACAAAAGTATATGCAATTAAAAATATTTTTACTTCCGAAGACGAAGTAACTAATTATGCAAAGCAAATAGAAGAATGGAATGATAGTGAAATATTAAACGATGTTGAATCTAAAAGTGGTAAACTTGTTAGAGAATTTGAAACATATAATACATTGCTCTCAACAGGTTCTGATTCAGCCGAAGGGATTGATGTAAACTATAATAATTATTTTACATATATCATTGTTGTAAATGTTAAAAATTTAAGCAGTGACAATGAGTTAAGTTTGGTACTTAATAATCAACTAAATAACGATATCAATAGTTATACATATGTATCGTCAAATGTTTTTGGATTGACAAAGCCAACAAGTGGGAACAATGATGGTGTAAATATGGTTATTGTAATGTCTTTAAAAGATGCAACACTGAGTACAAATTCAACTTTTGAATATGAATTAACTGTTGGTAAAGATGAAACAAGCAATAATACATTAAAATATAACATTGAAGATGAAGATGTAGAAATAACAACAATTTTTGTTGGTGGAAATGGTCTTGGTATAACACAACAAAGTATAATGACTTATGTTAATCAAATAGAAAATGCTGGATATGACTATGTAGTTTCGCAAATGCTTAGTAGTATGGGATTAACTATTATTAAGGAAGCTCAAACTTACAACTCGCAATTTGGTGGGTATAATTATTTTTCGGATGTAAACATAAATTACAACACATATGATTCTTATTTAATAATGAGCAAAATTACAAATTTAAGTGAGAATATTTTTAGTGCTAATATTATGGACAATATAAATGATTACGAAAATAGTATAGTCGCATATTCATCAGGTAAGACACTAGGTCAAAATGAAACAGCAACACAATGTATTATTATGACCATTGACGATATGTCAAATAAAAATGTTGAAATAAACTTTAATTTTTCTATTGTGTCATCAAATCCTATACCTACTGCAAGTGAATATTTTAATTTCACACCAATAAATGATGGAACAGAATGGGAAATATCTGCAAATAGAGAAAATTTGCCATCTGGTTTGGTTGTTATTCCAAGCGAGTATCAAAACAAACTTGTTACAAGGATTGCAGACGCTAATCTTAATGATCCTTCAAATAATCTAACATCATTTGCGTTGTTGACGAATACAACTGGATTCGTTATACCATCATCAATTAAAGAAATTGGCGAATATGCTTTTGCATCTACGGCTATGAAAAATATAATATTTAACGAAGGACTTGAAAAGATTAAAACTGGTGCATTTATGTTTTCAAACGCTGATACATCAAATGTGATGGCTGAGAATATTTCATTGACTTTGCCAGATAGTTTAACAGAAATTGAAACTGGTGCATTGGCATTTTATTCAAATATCGAAAATGTTCATTTTGGGGCAAACTTAAAAAATATAAGTGGAAATTATTTTGTAATTTTTAGTAATACAAATTATATATTTTGGGCAACAAGAATTTTAGATTGCACGGTTTCTCCAGATAATTTATATTTTACAAGTAGACTTAATGGTAAAGAAATGGGATATATAACTGAAAAAAATACTAACAAATTAGTTTTGGCTTCCAACAGTATGAAAGAGTTACCAAACAATATTGACACATTAGTTAGCGTTTCACTTGCTGGATATTCGTCAGAAAAACTTGTTATTACAGAAAATATCAAAAAATTAGAGGATAATGCTCTTGGTTATATAAATGTTGAAACATTGGAAATAAGGTCTTCAAATTTACAATACTCAACTATTGCAGATGTTCTTTCAAATCCTGATTGGGATTTTTCGGTAGCATATATTCATAATTTAGCATACTTTTCTTTTAATGGCAGTGAAGAACATTATAAAATAATTGAAGAATTGGTGGAGATAGGTTCTGGACTTGGTAATTTAGGATTGTCAACAATATATGTTCCAAGTGAGTATGTAGTAGAAGTTGAAACAAGATTAAATGATTTTATTGAAAACTGGCCAACTATAAACAATCAAAGTGATTATTTTGGAAGTAAACCAACAATTAAAAGTCTTGATGAGTATGTTGCATAAATAGTAAAAAACAAGTTATGTGTAACTTGTTTTTTTAACTTGACTATAAAATTTTTATATGCTATTTTACTTTGCGTGAATAAAGAAAATAAACAAAAGTTTTTAGATTATTTAGATGTTTTGTTCCCAAGTGTTAAGTGTGAACTTAATTTTTCTACGCCTTTTGAACTTTTGATTGCTGTTGTTCTATCTGCTCAATGTACTGATAAAAGAGTTAATTTAATTACACCAATTTTATTTGAAAAATATAAAACTCCACAAGATTTTGCAAATGCAAATCTTAGAGAAGTTGAACAAATTATTAAACCATGTGGACTTTATAAAAATAAAGCAAAAAAGATTATCTTATTAAGTAAACAAATCATTGAAAAGTTTGACGGCAATGTTCCAAACAATTTAAAAGACTTAACAACGCTAAGTGGTGTTGGAATGAAAACGGCAAAGGTTGTTTTAAATAATATATACGGCGAAAAAGTGATTGCAGTTGACACGCATATTTTAAGAGTGTCAAATAGGTTGGGCATTGTTGATGAAAAAAATCCTGACAAATGTTCAATAAAACTTGAAAAAATATTTAAAGGTAATATTGACAACTTGCATCACAAAATGGTGCTTTTTGGCAGATATCACTGCAAGGCAATTAAACCTAATTGTGGTGAATGCAAATTAAAAGATTTTTGTAAATATTATAAAAAATTAGTTAAACAAGATAAAATGTGATATAATACAAACAAAGGAAAAATTATGTTTTTAGATAGAGTTAAAATTACAATTAAAGCGGGTAATGGTGGCAATGGTGCTGTTTCTTTTTATAGGTCTAAACTAACAATGAATGGTGGGCCAGATGGTGGAGATGGTGGAAAAGGTGGCAGTGTTATTTTTGTTGCCAACGAAGGTATAAACACCCTTTATGGTTTTTCATTTAAAAAGAAATTTGTTGCAACTGATGGTCTTAAAGGTGAAAAGTGTCATAGAAAAGGTGCAGATGGAAAAGATGTTATAATTGAAGTTCCTTGTGGAACGGTTATTTTAGATGCCGAAACAGAAAAGGTAATTTGTGACCTTACAAACAACGGAGATAAGTTTGTTGCACTTAAAGGTGGGAATGGTGGACATGGCAACGAATATTACAAGACACCAACAAGGCAAGCTCCAAGATTTTCTCAAACAGGCGAAATAGTTAAAGAAAGACAGGTTATATTAGAGCTTAAAAGCATAGCAGATGTTGGCCTTGTGGGTTATCCAAATGTTGGCAAAAGCACGCTTTTATCGGTTATAAGCAATGCAAATCCAAAAATTGCAAACTATCACTTTACAACAATATATCCAAATTTAGGTGTTGTTTCATACAAAGACAAAAGTTTTGTGGCTTGTGATATTCCTGGACTTATTGATGGCGCAAGTGAAGGCGCTGGGCTTGGGCATTATTTTTTAAAACATGTTGAGCGTGTTAGAGTTATTGTTCACCTAGTAGATATTTCAGAGTGTGAAGGGCGAAATGCAGTAGAAGATTATTTTAATATAAATAATGAACTAAAAAAATACAGCGAAAAACTTTCAACTGTGCCACAAATTGTTGCCTTAACCAAAATTGACCTTTTAAGCGAAGAAGAACTTGATAAAAAAGTTAAAGAGTTTGAAGAAAAAACAAAACAAAAACCAATTTTGTTATGTTCAATAATACATAAGGGCACAGAAGAATTAAAAGCAAAAATATGGCAAGTATTGGAAAAGACTCCAAAACCAGCTCCAATTGATGTTGAGCTAGACAACTTTGATGTTAGAGATAAACAATCTTTTGAAGTTAAAAAATTAGATAATGAAACTTATGAAGTTTGTGGTGGACTTATTGACAATATGATAAGGGGAGTAGTTTTAAGTGATGAAACTTCTTTTGCATATTTTCAAAATGCACTTAAAAAGTTTGGTATTATTGACAAATTAAAAGAAAAAGGTCTAAAGGTTGGAGACACTGTTATAATTAAAGATATATCATTTGAGTATGAAGAATAAAGGAGAGCATATGATAACAACAAAACAAAGAGCTTATTTAAGAAGTTTAGCAAGAACACTTTCACCAAGCATGCAAATCGGCAAAGATGGTCTTAAAGAAACATCAATAATGCAAATAGAAGACATGCTAGATAAAAATGAACTTGTAAAAATAAAACTTTTAAAAAATTGTGATGAAGATATAAAACAACTTGCAAACAGCATAGCAACAAAAATTGGTGGAGAATGTGTGCAAGTTATTGGAAGCATTTTTGTACTTTATAGAAGAAGCAATAGAAAAGATGTTAAACATATAGATTTGAATATTTAATTTATATCTAAAAGTTCAACATTTTCAATTTTGTTGTATTTTGGGTTTGAAAAAGAAACAAGAGACAAAACTAACAACAAAGTTGACATAACAATATAATAAATTTTATATGGAACAAAAAAACTAGACAAAAGCAAGATGACGGAAGCGATAAAATATCCTTTCGTCCTTTTTTTATTTAAAGCGTAGCTAATAAGGTCTTTAAATCCCAATTTAGTTTCGCTTTTTAATTTTGTAAGACAAGGATAATAGTTATACTCCTTTAATAACTTTTCATAAACTTGGCTAGCGTCCAAAATATAAATTTCAAGTGGCAGTTTTTGAGCAAGTTTTATTGCATTATTATCAACTGTATTTGTGCAAATAATAAGTCTTGTGGGTGTTTCACTTTTTGTTTTACTGTAAACTAAAACTAAATCATCAGTGTTAAAATCTCTGTACATGAAATAAGGGAATAATATTATTTTTTTATTAGAGTTTATAATTTCAATATATTTGTTTTTCTTTTGTGCTTGGTGTTTTATTTTTGCCAGTTCATAAAAAAAATTAACACTAAAACTATCTTCTGAAAATATAAATGTATTGATGTATTGCTGAATTTTTGTCTCTTCTTCCTGGTGTATGTTTTTCTTTTTTTGTTTTTTATTTTTAAAAAAGTTTAAAATTATATCTATTAAAAGTGTGAAAATTATTGTAACAACAAGGCTTATCCATAAATTATCAATAAAATATCTGCACCAAACAAAACATACAAGGAATATTATTAAAATTCTAAAAAATGCATCAAATGTTTTAAAAAAATTAAATCTTTTCATATAATATTTATTGACCACATGTTTTAGATTAAACATTAAATTGACAATATTTGATATTTTTGTTATATTATAAAATACTTAATGGAGTTTATATGGATATTGATGAATTGTGTTTGAATATTGCAAATAAATTAGTAGAGAACAATGCAAAAGATGTTGTTATTTTAGATACAGAAAAGAAGTCTAAAGTTGCAAAAAGAATGATTGTTTGTTCTTGCGATGACAATCAACAAACAAAACTTATTGCAAATATTATAAAAGAAGAATACAAAGATGTTTTACCTTGTTTGCATACAGACGGAATTTTTAAAGGCGTTTGGATTGTGTTAGACTTTAAAGATGTTGTTATCCATATTTTTACTAGGGATACAAGGGCAAAATATAACATAGAAAAACTTTGGAAAGATAACAAAAACTTTATTGAAATTAAATAAAATAGGGTATTGACTTAGAGTGTATAATGTTTTATAATTTATATGAAAAATAGGAGTGATTATGAAAAAAAGAAATATAGCACTTTTAATAGCAGGGATTGTTCTAGCAGCAGTTTTTGGTGTTGCTAGTGCAGGAATTGGTTTCTTTGTTGCTGGTCTTGCACCTGTTATAAAACTTGTTTTATTTGATATTGCAATACTAAGTGCTTGCGTTGGCGCTTTTGATTTGGTAACTCTTTCAGCATCTTTAACAACTGGTTATGTAAAGAGAAAAAATGCAGAAAAGCAACAAGCAAATTCACTTGCAAAACTAGCATTAAATCAAGTTGCCCAAAAAGGTTTACAAAACGAAAAAGAAAATGCAAAGTTAAATGAAAAAAAACTTGCAAAAGATTTGGCAAAAAGTATGGCTTACAGTGCTGACAATAAAAAATCTGGTATGCTTGGCAACAAATTCGGATATGGAAAAACTAAAAATCAAGTTGTACTAGAAAATCAAAAACAAGCATACGAAACATATAGTGCTTATGCCAATGTGTTTGGTTCAAGTAAAAAATCAAAAATAGCAAGTAAAAAAGTACTTAAAACAGAATCAAAAATTCAAAAAGAGCAAAATAAAAATTCGTCAATGTCAGGAAGTTATGAATATGTTTCATCTGTTCATATCCCACAATTAGGTAAAGATGTTATAGATAACAGAACAGGTGCAAGTTTAAATAACGAAGAATCATTGAATTCTTTTAAAAGCAGTGTTACATCTAGTGATTCATTAAGAAGAAGGTATGGCACCAAGTATAAACAAGATTATGGTTATGTTGCATCAATAGAAAATAATCAATCATCAAGTATTAAAGATACTTATGTAAAATCTAATGCCGAAAGTGAAATGCCACTTTATGAACTTATCCTTTTAAAAGATTTACAAAAAGAAATAAGTGAACAATCAAATTTGCAAAATGTATTTCCTCTTGTACTTCGTAAAAGACATTATTTGTCAGACAAGAGATTTCAGGATCGTTCAGTTGTAATTTCTAGCAACGATGAATTGGAAAGAAGAGTTAATCTTTTGACAAAACTTCAAAAGGGAGACAAAAGAGTTCAAGTTTCTGGTAAAAATTATATAAATGAAAATTACTCTTACAGTGATTTTGCTTCAGATGTGAACGAACTTGCAGATTAAAAAGCCTTAATAAAGGCTTTTTTTTTGCATAATATTTTATTGACGATAATTTATTATATGTGTATAATTTAAGCATGTTTTTAGTTAGCAAAGGATTTAATCTTTTTGGTTTAAATATAAATTTTTATGGTCTTATTATTGCAATAGGAATGCTTGTTGCAATTTTAGTTGTTTGTAAAATATGCAAATTTAGAAATCTTAAACCTGATGACATATATTTAATTGCTTTATATGTTTTGCCACTGTCAATTATTGGTGCAAGACTTTATTTTGTATTGTTTAGCGAGCATTCTTTTACTTTCTGGGAAGTTTTTAAAATTTGGGAAGGTGGAATGGCAATATATGGCGGAGTGATTGGTGGTACAATTGGGGTTGTTTTGTACTGTGCTATACACAAAAAAAATTTTATTGATGTTGCAGATGTTGCTGTTGTTGGGTTAATATTAGGTCAAGCCATTGGCAGAATTGGTTGTTATTTTGGTGGCTGTTGCTACGGAATTGAAGTTACAAACGAATCATGTATGTGGTTTCCTCTTGCTACCCAAATTGATGGGGTTTGGCACTATTCAACATTCTTTTATGAAAGTTTTTGCAATTTTATAATTTTTGCTGTGTTTATGTTTTTAATCAGAAAGATTAAAACTCGTGGTGTTATGATGAGTTTGTACCTTATTTGTTATGGCACGGTAAGGTGTATTATTGAGACATTTAGGGGTGATAGTTTATATATTGGACCAATCAAAGTATCACAACTTTTAAGTGGATTATTGATTATAACTGGTATAATTTTATTGATTGTTATTTACACTATTAAATATAAAAAAAAGGGAAAGATAGTTGAAAATAACAATATTTCTAAAAATTCTTAATATATTTTTATTACTATTATACACATTTTGTATTTTTAACAGTGAACTAAGGCAAGTATGGTTTTCTTTATTTGTTTTGTTTTTATCAATACCAATTCTTATTAAAAGTGCATACTTTGTTCAAGATTCAAAATTATGGCTAGGCAGTTTTTTGATGTTTATTGCTATTTTTAATATTTATGTGCATTTTTATGGGTTATCATTTGAAAATATTTATCCTGTATATATTTTAATTTTTGGATTGTCTTCTTTTCTTGTTTTTGCGATTTTTCGTCAAAATATTCACTTAAAAGTGTTTGTAATATGCATTTTTGAAGTGTTATTATTAAGTATATATAAGTTTGCCTATATTACAATTATTGAATTTATTTTTATTCAAGTTTTATTTATTCTATTTGTTATTACAAATATGTTAGTAAGGGCAAAAATAAATACTAGGAGCAATTAAAATGAATTTTACATCATCTAAAAATGGATACAATAAAAAAGAAGTTGATTTATATATTGATGATTTAACAACAAAAATCAATGATTTAGAACGCAATAATACTAAACTAAATGATGAACTACAAAAATACAAAAATAGAGATAAAGAAATACAAGACAAGGGCAATAGCATATCCATCGCTCTTACTGCCGCTGTTGAAAAAGCTAAACAAATTGAAAAAAGTTCAAATAATGTGTATAAACTAAAAATTCAACAAATCAACCTACTATATTCTAAATGGGAAAAATTGTTAAATGTGATTTTAAGTAAGTATCCTCAAATTGAAGAAGTTGAAAATGTTAAAGAACTTTTAACAGAATTTAAAGATAATATAAAATCTACTCTTAAAGATGATTATAGGCTTTGTTCTATTACTTCGCCTGTTCAAACGGATAACGACACAATAAGATTGTTGCTTGGAAAACTGAGTGCATATTCAAAAACGGAACCTAAAAAAGTGGTAAAAGTTGAAAGAAAACAGTTGCCAAAAGATATGCTAAATAGTCAAACAGAACTTGCTAGAATAGAAGATAAAGCACCACTAATTAAACCAATTTATAATGAAACCATTAAAGATAATGAAAAATATGAAAATTTAGCAGATAAATTTTTACAAGAAGATACAGGCGAAAATAATGCATATGCAAATATTATAACTTCCAAAATAAAAGCAATTCCAGAAGTAAATGAATCAGGGTTTGATTTGAAAGAAGCTATAAATCCAAAAGAAGATCTTGATGAAATAATGAAAGCATTTGATTTTTTTAATGACAAAGACTAATAAAAGTAAAGAAACAATCTAATTAGATTGTTTTTTTGTTGTGTATTTGACAATAATAAAATAAAATGTTAAATATAAAAAAAAAGGGGGTTTTATGATAAATTCTTTGAAAAAAAATTTTTATGAAAACCTTTCTTTATTTTACGCAGTGTATTTTATAATTTTTATATTATTTTTAACAACCATTGCTCCAATAATAACAACATCAAGTGCAGCAACATATTGGAGCGATTATCAAGAAAAAAGCTTTGCAAGCGGAAGTGGAACAAGTTCAGATCCTTATATAATAACAACTCCTGGGCAATTATATTATTTTTTTAGTTCAAATAAAAATGCTTACGGTAAACTAGGCACAACATTAGATTTGTCCGCACATATGTGGGATAGTCCAGAGATATCAACAGAAAAAATAAATTTAGATGGTGATGGAAAATCAATTTTAAATTTGCAATCAAATTCAATTTATTGTGGATTGATCGGAAAAAATACTAATTCTAATAGTGAAATTACATTTAACAATTTAACTATAAAATTAAAGTATTCTGGCAGTTCATCATCACAATATGGTGGTGGATTAGTGGGCTATACAGATGGAACTGTAAATTTAAACAAATGTGTTGCGGACGGAACAATTACTGCAAGTTTTTCTAATTTTATTGGTGGTTTTATTGGCCGAGCAAATTATTTGAACGCTACTCAATGTTTAAATTATGTCTCAATGTATGTAACAGATGGTAATGTGGGCGGAATATGCGGATATGTGAATATTTCTGCAACATTAAAATTGTGTGGAAACAATGGGGATTTAACAACGAACAAAACGTACGCAGGAGGTCTTATAGCGAATTGTGGTTCTTTAACGGTAAATGAATGCTTTAATTATGGTATAATTACGGCAAATAATGGATATGTAGGAGGACTGTTTGGAAGTGTAACTTCTTCTTCTGATTACACACTAACTGATGTGTATAACAGTGGAATAATTACTGGCAATTATGCGGGTGGTTTAATAGCCTTCTCAAATAAAAAAGTTACTTTAAATAATGCTTATAATTCAGGTGATGTTGTTTCACAACAAAACATAACACCAACAAAATATGTTGATAATGGCACTCACAACATCGGAATGAATTTTACAGGGTTCGGGGAGATGAGTATACCACAAAGTTCAAATGTCAATAAAAACGAATCAATTGCAGAGACATACGATACTGGTGGAACTGCAGAATACTATATACAACCATATATTTCTAATATTGTATACGATAAATATGCGGCAGATGTTTCATTGTTAAATCAAAAAGATAAAATTGCTAAAAAAACAAATACCTATTCAATTGAACCTAGTTGTTTGGAAAATAATTTTAGTAAAACAATAACTTTTTCGTTAAATGTAGATATAACGCTTGAAGGTGTAAGTGGTTCAACAAAAAAAGTGTATAAAGATTGTCAGTTTGAGGTTCCAGTGTTAACAATGGACATATTGGCTTGCAATAGCGTAATTCATCCGCCTAATTCTCAATTTCAAGGTCAAATAGATATTGAGTGTGACGGATATCAGTTATCAGATTGTAAAACGCCTGATGGAATATGGCTTACACAATATCTTTTTGATAAATACATTTTTAGTGGAAACTCAAACAATAGAGTTGCAAGTGTAAAAAATATTTATTTTGTAGGTGTTCGAGTAGGTGTATATGGAAATAATGTATATCGTGTTGTTCCTTTAATGCTATTTAGATTGCAAATGTATGATGATTATAATAATCGTGTTTGGTGGGCTGACTATGTTAGCATTGTTGATTATGATTATTGTGATATTACTTATAATACTGTAAAAGAAAAATATTATACTGCAGACTATATAAAAACTGTAAATTTTGGCGATAATTTTGCTGTTAATGAAAATATAAACGGAGGAATGCCATATTTAAAAAATTTTTATTGGCAATAATACCTATTTTGTTGTAATATTTATTAACATAAAATAAAAATTTGCTGTAAAATTAAATATTATCTTAAGAAAAAGGAGGCGTTATGAAAGTGGGTAAAACAAAAAATTCTAATAATTATGTCTCGTTTTTCTATAGTGTTTATTTTATGGTTTTTATTTTATTCTTAACAACCGTTGCCCCAATTATAACAACATAAAGTGCAGCAACATATTGGAGCGATTATCAAGAAGTAGAGTTTGCAGGTGGCAGGGGAACAAGTTCAGATCCTTATATAATAACAACTCCTGGACAATTATATTATTTTTTTAGTTCAAATAAAAATGCTTATGGGAAACTAGGCACAACATTAGATTTGTCCGCACATATGTGGGATAGTC
>CALWEY010000047.1 GCA_944377435.1 uncultured Clostridia bacterium
TATTTCGCCTTTGTCATATTTTTCAAGTTTTGCAAGAACTCTTAAAAGCGTGGTTTTGCCACTTCCCTCATCTCCAATAAGTCCAACGCTTTCTGCATTTGCAACTTTTAAGTTTATATCAAATAAAGCATAATACTCTCTAATATACTTTAAATAAAGATTTTTTATTTCTATCATATTTCACCTTACAACATGATAATAACTTAAAAACAATATTTTTTCAAACATTTTTGCTTACTTTGTTTATTTTTCATATTTTTCTATATTTAATTTTAGGATTTTAGAAACATCAAATATGTTATAAAGCATACTTTTTGACTCTGTTATATCTCCAACCACTGCTTTTATTTGCAATGTTGCATCAGTTTCACTATTAATAATATAGGTTGAATTTAACATATTTTGATATTGTAAAAATTTAACATTTTCATTTTTTGCTTCACTAATTAATTTAGTTAAACTATGGAATATATCTTTTTCTTTTAAATTTATTGTTACAAAATCTTCATACTCTTTTTTTATTTTTATTTTAAAATTATCAACATCACTTTTAATATAAATATCGCTACCTTTATTTTCATAAGAGTCCTCTTCTTGATACGATACACTAAAAGTATAATCTTTTGAACCAGAACTTGTTATATCATAAATTGACACACTTATTGCATTTTTACCTAAATCACACGCGGTAAAAGTAAACAACATGCACAAAATTAAAAATGTAAAAAAAATTTTAAATTTATTCATAAAAAATACTCTCCTTATAAGAAGAGTATTCCCTTGTTTACTTAAAAATTACCTTATCTTAGTATACGCATTCAATAAGACCAAGTTCGCCGTCTTTTCTATTATACAAAATATTTACTTTTCCTGTTTCTGCGTTTAAGAAAACATAAAAATCATGGCCAACATTTTCCAAAAACTCCTTTGCATCTTCAACGGTTATTGGGTCTAAATCAAAAGTTTTATGTTTGTATATAGTTTTTTCTTTTTCTTCTGGTTTTTCTTCAAGATATTCATAAGTAGGAATATCCATTGCACCTTTTCTTAATTTTTCACGGTTTTTTGAAGCATATTTAATTATTTGTTTTTCAATTTTTGGCAAAACGATGTCTATATTTTCATACATATTTTCGCCATATGTTTCACTTCTATATATATTACCTTTATTAGAAATTGTAAGTTCAAGCTTAAATCTCTTACCTTCCATTGCACAAACAACTCTTGCCGTTGCATTATCATTAAAGTATCTAGAAAGTTTTTCAACTTTTTTTTCGATAAGTGTTCTAAGTCTAACTCCTACATCATAATTTCTTTCAACGATATCTATTTTCATAAGTTTCCTCCTATACCTTGATTATATCAAACAACTTTTTTTTTACAAAACAAAAAAGTGCAATTTATTTATTTTAAAAATCCGTTTAAAATTTCTTTTTCTGCTTCGCTTTCGCTAAGACCAAGTGTTAAAAGTTTCAAAAGTTGTTCACCCGCAATTTTACCAATTGTCGCCTCGTGCACAAGTGAAGCGTCAGGACAATTTGCAACAATCTTTGGAACCGAACTAACTTTTGCGTTACCAACAATAATAGCATCACATTCAACATGTGCAAAACATTTGTTATTGCCTTGTACATTGGAATAAAAACTTTGCAAACTATTATCTTTTGCAACAACTCTTGAACTAACCTTTGCTTTTGAATTTTCGCCGTCTAAGTCTACATTAAACTCACTATCAGCTTTTTGGTCTAAGTTAGTCATTATCTTTTCATTTATAACCATGCTAGCGTTTTCTTTTAGTGTTGCATTTGTAACTCTATTAGAATCGTCAACACCTTCTATTTGTGTTGTTATCATTTCCATTGAACTATTTTTTTCTAAAATAACATTTGTAACAGGATTTAATATTTTCTTTCCTGTGCCATCGCCATGTCCATAGTGTCTTTCTATATATTTTACTTTGCTGTTCTCACCCACATAGAAACTGTGTATTCCATCATGCTGTGATGTACATGATGAGCAATTATCAACTCCACAACCTGCAATAATTTTTACATCGCAATTTTTCCCTATATAAAAATCATTGTAAACTTTGTCAGTAATTTCACCTTTTGTTAATATTACAGGAATCAATATAGTTTGATTTACGGTATTGTCTTTAACAATAATATCTATTCCTTCTTTATCTTTTTTTGTGATAATGTCAACAAATTCATTTGTGCTTCTCTCAAGCAACTTGCCGTTTACTCTTATGTTGTATGCACCAATATATTCTGCATTGTCTGTTACAATGTCTAAAAGTTCTTTTTGATCCATTTTACACCCCACAGCCCTTACAAGATTTGTTTAAGTTTAATAATAGTGGCATAACTTCTTGTTTTGTACCAACCTTTTCAACTTGACCACCATTAAGTAAAACTATTTTGTTAGCAAGCTCAATCATTTTCTCTTGGTGTGATATCATAATAAAAATGCCATTAACTTCGTTTTGAAAATCTTCAAATGTTTTAACTAAATTATTAAAACTCCAAAGGTCAATGCCAGCTTCTGGTTCGTCAAAAATATTAACTTTTGTTCCCCTTGCTAAAACCGTGGCAATTTCTATCCTTTTTAGTTCTCCACCACTAAGGTCATTACTTAATTCTCTTGTCATATACTCTTTAGAACACAATCCAACATTTTTCAAATATTTACTAAGGGCTATATCTTTTTTTGCATTTGCGATTTTTAAGATATCACAAACTCGTAGTCCTTTAAATTTCACTGGTTGTTGGAAGGCATAACTAAAACCCATTTTTGCTCTTTCGGTTATTGTAAAATCAGTTATATCCTGACCGTTATAAAAAATACTGCCACTTGTTGGCTTTATTATGCCCATTAAAATTTTTGCGAGCGTGCTTTTTCCTGCACCATTAGGACCTGTAATAACTGTTATTTCATTATTAAAAATTAAATTTATATCTTTTAATATTTGTTTTCCATCACTAACAAAACAAATATTTTTCAACTCTATCATATTTTCTCCTAGTTTTATATTTTAGCAACGCATATATATTAACATTAAATCTAAAATTTTCAAAATTTTTTAAATAAAATATTTTATATAAAGTCTTTTAATTTTTTATATATTATGTTATACTCATCAAGGCTTTAACAATATAATTAAATAAAACTTAATTAACAAAAGAGAGTAAAATGGAACTTTTTAACACAATTTTAAATAATTTAAACATAGTTTTAACAACCATTATTGGTCTGGCTTTTACATCACAATTAATGTATACATTGTTCTTTTTCTTGCCAGCAAAAAAATATAAAAAAGCAAAAACAAAACATAAATTTGCTATTTTTATACCCGCTCGCAACGAAGCAAGTGTAATTAAAGAAACAATAAAAAATTTACAAATGCAAAATTATCCAAAAGATTTGTATGATATCTATGTAATAGCAGATAATTGTACAGATAACACTGCACAAATTGCTCGTGATGCTGGTGCGATAGTTTTAGAACATTTCGACGATAATCCAAAACATGCAAGAGTAAGTTACGCATTGCAATACTTTTTCAATATAATGTTGCAAGAAAATAAAGATTACGAAGCATACTGTAGATTTGATGCCGATAATTTTGCACACCCAGATTACTTAGATAAAATGAACGATGCTTTAGATAGTGGCGTAAAACTGGGTCGCGCATACAATAACGCAAAAAATTTAACACAAAATGTTGTAACAGGTGTTTCTGCACTTTGGTATATAAGAGATTGCAGATTTGCATCACATGTTAGATCAGCATTAAATACTGCTCAGATGTGTCCGGGACCAGGAATGATGATTTCTGCTGAAATAATAAAAGAAAATGGCGGTTGGACTGCAATGGGAATAACCGAAGATGCCGAATTCACAATGGACGAATTGTTTAAAAAACATAAATTTAAATATGTTAAAGATGCTATTACATACGAAGATCACCCATCAACAATAAAAGATTCATACAAAAGATATGTTAGAATTGGACATGGAACTCATAAACTATTTTATACTCACGGATTAAAAAGCTTAGGGCTATTCTTTACACGATTTGGGTGGAGTTATTTAGATATGTTCTTTACACTGCTTTTCATTCCAATTGCTGTTTTATGTTGTACTTGGCTTCCTTTTTATTATACATATTCAGTCATTTACAATTTCTGCGTAGGCAACACCGCTCTCGCCTACACCATATTAATAGGTGTGGGATATTCACTTTTGTTTGCATTTATCGTTCCATTCATTTTACAAGGCTTTTTAGTTTATATACTTGAAAGAAAACGAATAAACCAGCCTTTTAAAAAGGTATTACCATCAATTTTAATGTTCCCTACATTCATGATAATATATGCATTTTCAATTTTCATGGGGGCAATAACAGTACCAAAATGGAAACCAATAAAAAGAAGCACAATGGTAACAAGTGAAAGTTTTCAACAATCGTTAAACACTAATAACACAAATGAGCAAAAAATAAAAGACATCAATGAAGATGAAGTTATAAAAATTTTAAGTGAAGAAAATAGTGAAAAAGAAAGCGATCAAGAAAGTGCTTAAAAATAAAAATCATGCAAAAGCATGATTTTTTTATTTTTGATTATCGTTGTCACAAAAAAACTCTTTAAACCTATTTCTGTCATCAATATAATTTTGATTTATTTTTTTTATTTTATTTGAAAGTTCTTCTCCTTTATATTTATTAGTTGTGTATTTTAAACGAACATCTCGCTTTTTACGAGCCATACCATTATGAACACTGTTAAATGCACTATTTACGCCATTAAAAGCATCATAGCCCGTATTATCAAAATATCCATCATTTGATAAATCTATATCTAAAATTTTGCCACCAATTTCATAAAAATATGTTTGAGTCTTTAATAATTTTTTTGCGTCTGTTAAGGTTAAAGTTTTAATAATCCTGCCACTTTTCGCAACAGCATTGTTTTGTAAATTTACTAAAACTTCTTCCTTTGATAATTGTTTGCCATAATAAAGCATTTTGCACCTCATTGACTAAAGTATAACACACAAAAATATATTTTGCAATACAAAAAAATAGTTGACAATATACGATTAATGTATTATAATCACCAAGACTTTGAAAAAAGTTTGTATGATGGAATGTGGCTCAGCCGGTTAGAGCACCACCCTGCTGCCGAGCGAAGCGAACGCCAACCGCATATTACTTCCCTGACGGGTGGTTATAAGGTGGACACCTTATCGGGTGAAATTTAATACATAGACAAAGATAAGTCTATAAAACTAAGCCGATGGATTGTAGCTCAGCCGGTTAGAGCACCACCCTGATAAGGTGAATTTGACCACTTTTGAGCACATCGATGACAGTTGGTAAAGTCACTAAAACAAGCCGATGGAATGTAGCTCAGCAGGTTAGAGCACCACCCTGATAAGGTGAATTTGACCACTTTTGAGCACATCGATGACAGTTGATAAAGTCACTAAAACAAGCCGATGGAATGTAGCTCAGCCGGTTACAGCACCACCCTGATAAGGTGTGAAGATGACAGTTCGAGTCTGTCCAGATCGTTAAAAACGACAGCTGAAAAAGTCGTAAAAACAGGTATATTTTAATATAGGATTGTAGCTCAGTCGGTTAGAGCACCACCCTGATAAGGTGGGGGTCGGTGGTTCGAGTCCACTCAATCCTACCAGTCTAAAACCCCGATTTCATCGGGGTTTTTGCATGGTTGCAAATAAATTAAAATTTTATGTCTGTGCCTATTTTTTAAATTTTTCTAAAAATAGGCACAGGATTTTTTTATAACCTTTGATATGAAAGTAAAACT
>CALWEY010000048.1 GCA_944377435.1 uncultured Clostridia bacterium
ATGTTGTTGATGAATTAACTGAAGAAATTTTTAAAAAACATTATGATTATGCACTCTTTTGTACTAATGAAGAAATTGCAAAAACATACATAAAAAAACTAACTCAACATAAAACCATTGTTATTGATTTTTCGTCATTTTTCAGAAAAAAATGTCCGCTAGTTGTTCCCGAAATCAATGCCGACAAAATTAAAAATAAAAAAATAATTTGCAATCCAAATTGTTCAACTATCGCATCAGTTATGAGTTTATATAAAATTCATCAAATGTTTGGATTAAAAAGAGTTATATTTTCCACCTATCAAGCAGTTAGTGGGGCAGGACAAAAGGCACTTGAAGACATGAAAACAACAAAACAAGAAAAACTTAAAAAATTAAACTATGTTATAAAAAACAATTTAATTCCGTGCATTGGAGAAATTACAGAGAGTTTATATTCGAAAGAAGAAAATAAAATGATTTATGAAACAAAGAAAATATTAAACGACAAATCAATAAAAGTAACAGCAACTTGCGTTAGAGTTCCAATAACAATATGTCATAGCATAAGCATAAATTTTGAAACAGTAAAAAATGTCAATCTTAAAAAAATAAAAGAGGTGTTAAATAATACAAAAGGCGTAAAAGTTATTGACACACCTTTAAAATACCCTATGCCAATAATTGTACAAGGGAAAAGCGATGTTTATGTTGGAAGAATAAGAAAAGATTATTCAAAACCAAATTGTTTTAACATTTTTGTTGTGTCGGACAATTTACGAAAAGGTGCCGCACAAAATGGTGTTCAAATTTTAGAATATTTGTTAAAGGAGAGAAAATGATTTTTAAAGGTGTTTGTACTGCACTTGTAACACCGTTTACGAGTGATAAGAAAATTGATTACATATCACTTAAAAAACTTATAAAATATCAAATCGACAACAATGTTGATGCGATTTTAATTTTAGGCACAACAGGAGAAAGTAGCACTATAACATTAGATGAAAGAGAACAAATAATAAAGTTTGCAAAAAATATAATGCCATCAACTTGTAAACTAATAGTAGGAACGGGAAGTAATGATACGAAAAAGGCCATACAATTAACTAACCAAGCCTCTAATTTAGGTGCTGATGGTTGTTTAATTGTTACTCCTTATTATAATAAATGTACACAAAATGGAATTTTTAATCATTATAATGAAATTTCACAAAGCACAAATATACCATATATTGTTTATAATGTACCATCAAGAACGGGCTTTAATATAGAACCTAAAACTATGCAAAAAATATCAACATTAAAAAATGTAGTAGGGTTAAAAGAAGCTAATGGAAATATAGACCATATTCTTTCAATGTTTGCAAATTTAAAAAATTTTCCTATTTATTGTGGTAACGATAATTTAAGTCATGTTTTTTATGGGTTAAATGGCAGTGGAATTATAAGCGTAACAAGTAATGTTTTTCCAAGCGAAGTTAAAAAGAGTTTACAAAACACAAAACAAAGTTATTTATATTTTAGAAAATTTTTTAATTTTAATAATTTGATGTTTTGCGAACCAAATCCTATTCCAGTCAAATATGTGTTATTTAAAAAGAATTTAATTAAAAATAGTTTAAGACAGCCATTAGAAGTTTTAGAAAATAAACACAAAAAGTTGATTGATATAGAAATAAAAAAATTGGAGATTGAATGAAAATTCTTTTAATTGGTGCATTGGGTAAAATGGGCACAAAAATGCAAGAATATTTAAAAACACAAAACTGTGATTTTTTTGGATTAGATAAAATGAATATAAGTCAGTTTAAAACTTGTAATGCAGACATAATATTAGATTTTTCTTCCAGTAATGCACTTGAACAAAATTTAAAAATTGCAAAGGACAAAAAAATACCAATAATTATTGGCACGACCAATCATAGCCAAGACAATTATAAACTGATAGATGAATATAAAACATATATACCTATTTTTATGACTTCTAATTTTAGTTTGGGTTTTAATGTAATGCTTGAAATGATTAAGCATTTAAAAAAATTAAATGATTATCAGTTTGTAATAATGGAGAAGCATCATAAACATAAAAAAGATAGTCCTAGTGGTTCTGCAAAAACAATAGAAAAATGTTTAAATGAAAATAATATCTTTTCCAATACAATAGCTTTAAGAGTAGGAGAGATTGTTGGCGAACACAGTTTGCAAGTTTATGGAGATAATGAATATTTGGAAATAAAACATGTTGCACAGAGTAAAATGCTTTTTTGTGAAGGTGCATATAAAGTGTGCAAGTTTATGTTAAACAAAAAAAAAGGTTTGTACACCATGGAGGATATGTTAAAAAGTGATTGTTTGTAAGTTTGGTGGAAAAACTACAACAAGTTTAGACGCTATCAAAAATGTTATGCAATTAAAAAATCAAAACAATGACCGTGTTGTTTTTGTTTTTTCAGCAATTGGCAAAGAGAATGACAACGATGAAAAAAAAACAGATATTTTAATAAAATGTACCGAACAATTTAAAAAGAAAAAAGACACAACAAAATGTTTTGATATTATTAAAAATAAATTTGATGAATTACTTAAAAAAACAAATGTAAAAGTAGATATAAAAAAACAAATAAATAAAATAAAAAATAAATTTTTTAAAAATAAAAATAAAAATTATTTAATATCTCGTGGTGAATATTTAACAAGTTTAATAATGTCTAAATATTTAAATTTACATTTTGTACCAGCAGAAAAAATAATTTTTTTTAACAAAAAAACGCTAAATGTAAAAAAAACTTATAAAAAATTAAATTATTATTTAAAAAAATATAAAAAAATAGTTGTTCCTGGATTTTATGCAATTGATAAAAATAAAAATATAAAACTGTTTTCCAGGGGTGGTGGAGATATCACAGGGGCAATTATTGCAAAAGTATTAAACTATAGTGTTTATGAAAACTGGACAGATATAGTTGGAATAAAGCAAATAAATCCAAAACTTAAAAAAGGTGCAAAACAAATTAAGCAAATAAGTTATAAAGAAGCTTATTTAATGACAAGTTATGATACAACAGTCATTCATAAAGATTGTGCAAAAATCTTAAAGGACACAAAAACGCTTATAAAAATAAATTCAATTTTTGATATATATTCTAAACCAACAGTAATTTGCAATCAAAAAAGCGATGACAGTTGTTTTGTTGTATATAAAAAAATAGGCGACAAATATGTTGTGCTGATAAAAACAAATTCCAAAAAGAAACTTTCAAAAAGATATCAAAAATTTGTAGCACAAAAGAAAGGTAACATTTTAAAACTTGTGTTTTTAGAGCAAGAATTTTTAAAAGGTATACTAAAAATATATGAGTTTTATAGTTGTTGAAAAATTTTATAATGTGTGTTAAACTTTACTTGTGAGGTTGAAATGAGAGGTAAAGTTTTAGTTGTTCATGATGACTCTTTAAGTGAAGAGGAATTTAAAGAAAAAAATAAATTGTTTGTCGATTCTGCAAAAGAAAACAATATTGTTTTAGATTTCAAAACAAACTCGGCACTATATACGTTTATTGACAATAATGTTGTTAAATGTCACGATTCATATGGCACTTATGACTATGCTTTGTTTTTTGATAAAGATGTTCATCTTGCAAGAAATTTAGAGATGATGGGAGTTAAAGTTGTTAATTCGGCAAGGGCCATAGATATATGTGAAAACAAAGCAAATATGTATCAGCAACTTGCGAAAAGCAATATAAATATTCCTAAAACCGTAATTTTCCCTACTATGACAAATTACAACAGGTTAAGGGCAAAGCTGTTTTTAGATGACGCAATAGAAGATTTAGGATTGCCAATTGTAATAAAAGAATGGTATGGTGATTTTGGTAGAAATGTTTATCTTGCAAAAACGAAAGAAGATGTATATGACATAGTTGATAAATTGCAAGGCAAACAACTTTTATTGCAAGAATTTGTTTTAGAATCAAGTGGAACAGACATAAGAATGTTTGTAATAAAAAACAAAGTAGTTGCATCGCTTAGGCGTCAGAGTGTAAGTGGCGATTTTAGATCAAACTTAGCACTAGGCGGAACAATGCAAAATTATATTCCTTCTTACATAGACGAACAACTCGCTATAAATGCTTCAAAAGTAATTGGTTGCGATTTTGCAATAATTGATATTTTAAAAAGTATAAATGGACCAGTTGTATGCGAAGTAAACACAACTGCAAATGTCAATAATTTTTATAATACTTGCAATATAAACATACCTAATCTATTGTTAAAAAGCATAAAATAATTTTACAAATAGGCAGGTAATATGGGAAAAATTATAAAAATAGAGAAAGAAACAAATAATAAATATTTGAATTTATATAAATTGACATATAAAAATAATAATAATATTTATGATTATTTTGTAGCTTCAAGGCGAGAAATTGATGATTTAGGTTGTAAAAAAGAAAAAGTTGATGCTGTTAGAGTTGTTCCATACTTTATTAAAAACAATAAAATATATGTGGTTTTAATAAATGAATACAGACATGCTATAAACAAAAGTTTGTATGGTACGGTGGCTGGACTTGTGGAAAATAATGAAACTACAGAAACTGCAATAACCCGTGAAATCGAAGAAGAAATTGGGGCTAATGTTGTCTCTTTAAAAAAAGTTCAAAAAGGTTCATATTCAAGTGTGGGTATGAGTGATGAAAATATTGAGTGTTTTTATGCTAATGTTGAAATAAACAAGGAGCAAAAACTAGACAGTAACGAACATATAACATTAAAAATAATTGAATTCGATAAATTAATTGAATTTATTGAAAAAAATTCGTTTGATTTACAAAGTGCTTTACTTTTAAAGATGTTTTATTTTGAAACACAATACAAAGGATTAAATAACATATAATAAAAAGTTTATGCTTGCATAAACTTTTTTTGTTTGTAATATAAAACCCCCAGATAGTCTGGGGGTTAATTTTAGGTTTACCGATGAACAAAATTTCTCCTTTTGTGTTAAACTGTTGTTTGTAGCCTAACAAAAATTTAAAAACACAAAAGGAGAAAAAATGTCTAAATCAATAAACATAAATAGTTTAGCACATACGACTTGGAATTGCAAATATCACATAGTATTTGCACCAAAGTATAGAAGAAAAGTATTTTTTGGACAAAAACGATTAGAAATTGGAGCAATTCTAAGGAGTTTGTGCGAATGGAAAGAAGTTGAAATAATAGAAGCCGAAGTATGTCCAGATCATGTACATATGCTAGTTTCAATTCCACCAAAGATAAGCGTGAGTGGCTTTATGGAGTACTTAAAAGGGAAAAGTAGTATACTAATATATCAAAAATATGCAAATATGAAATTCAAATATAGGAATAGAGAATTTTGGTGTCGAGGATATTATGTAGACACAGTAGGGAAAAACAAGAAGTCGATATCCGAATATATTGCGAATCAATTAAAAGAAGACAAAGAGATGGAGCAAATGACAATATATGAGAAAGTAGACCCGTTTAAAAAATAACAAAGATTCGCAATAGGCAATGTTAGGCTACGCACGATTTCGTGCTGCCTTTAAAGTAGGGTTTTACCCGTTATATGAAAAACCACCAGCTAGGCTGGTGGATTTTTATT
>CALWEY010000049.1 GCA_944377435.1 uncultured Clostridia bacterium
GGCACATGATGGGGTTTAGTAAGCCACAAAGTGGAAACATTTATGTATTTGGCAAGGAATCATTTAAAAATTATAGTGAAATCTTAATTAGCGTTGGATATTTGCCTGGTGAGATTGCACTACCTAATTCTGATAATGGTCAAGACTTTATAAATGTCATGAAAAAATTAAGACATCTTAAAGACGATAAAATGCTTAATTATTTAATTGACAAATTTAAGTTTAATCCTATGCTTGAAACAAAAAAAATGAGTCTGGGCGACAAAAGAAAATTGGCAATTATTGTTGCTTTTATGCACGATCCAGATGTGCTAGTTTTAGATGAGCCAACTAGTGGACTTGATCCAATTATGCAACAAGTTTTTATCGACTTTATAAAAGAAGAAAAAAAGCGTGGAAAAACAATATTTTTATCTTCACACATCTTCAATGAAGTTGAAGAAACTTGTGATAGAATTGCAATTATTAAAGATGGGAAAATTGTGTCAACATTTAAGACCACAAATTTAAAACACAATCAAAACAAAACTTTTGACATTGTTTTTAAAAAACAAGAAGATTACAAAAACTTTATTCAAAAATCAAAAGAAGAAAAAAAGATTATTGAACTTAAAGACCAAAACGAAAACACTTTAAAAATTAAGGTTCTTGTGCACGACACAAACATAAACAAGTTAATAGATATACTAAGTCAATTTAACATAGTAGAATTTAACGAAGATAAACTTACATTACAACAGTATTTCATGAATTTTTATAAAGAAGATAAAGATTTTGGAGGTGTGCTAGATGAACAAGATAATAAGGGTAGAAAATCTCACAAAAGACTACAAAAATAATCGTGGAGTTTTTGATTTAAACTTTTCGATAAAAAGTGGTGAAGTTTTTGGTTTTGTTGGAACCAATGGAAGTGGAAAAACAACAACAATAAGACACATAATGGGTTTTAGTAAACCAGATAAGGGAAATTGTTATGTTAAAGACTTAAACAGTTGGCAAAATGCAAGTGAAATAAAAAAATATGTCGAGTACATACCGGGTGAAATTGCATTTCCAGATTTGCCAACAGGAACTGAGTTTTTAAAAAATCAAGCTGAGCTTTTAGGTCTAAAAGATATGACATACGCAAATGAGTTAATAAAAAAACTTCAACTAGATACAGCTGCAAATTTAAAGCGCATGAGCAAGGGAATGAAACAAAAGACAGCAATTGTTGCTGGTCTTATGGCAGACAAAGAAATTTTAATTTTGGATGAGCCAACAACAGGACTTGACCCTCTTATGAGAAATGTTTTCCTTGAAATTATTGAAAATGAAAAGAAAAAAGGCAAAACAATTTTAATGAGTAGTCAAATGTTTGACGAACTAGAAACCACTTGCGACCGAGTAGCACTTATATTTAATGGAAAAATTATTGATATTGCAGTTATAGATGAAATAAAAAATTCTAAATTTATAAATTATAAAATTGAATTTAATACTGAAGAAGATTATAAGCATTTTAAAAAACTAAAATATGAAATTGTAAGAGATCAAGAAAAAAATAATCAAGTTACTGTAAAAATTGAAAAAGATAAAGTTCAAAAACTTTTTAAATCATTAACAAAATTTGATGTTAAGTTTATTTCGGAAGTGAAAAACAGCTTGGAAAAATACTTTAAAGAAAAATTAAAAAAAGGAGAAGATAAAAATGTTTAGTAAAGCGCTTTTTAAACAATCTGCAAAAGCAAATTTTACAAAGTGGATATTTGTAACAATTCCAACTTGTGTCATGCTTGCCATTGTAATTATTGTTTTAGGCAATTTGGGAATAAACGACATAAGAGATTCGCTTAAAAATGTTTTTGTTCAAGCCGATCAAGAAGCATATTTAAAAGAAAACTCTGTTGACAGCTATGAACTATACTTAACAACTTTAACAAATTATAATGATGTTTCAAGTTTTGGTGCGTTTTTAAACATAATTACAAATAATTATGACGGAAAAGTAACTGAATATGAAACAACAAACGGAGTGGCACCAGATGATGAAGCAAAGCAACAAATTATTGCACAAGTTGCACAAGAGTTTAGTGGCTATGCAAGTTTTATAGGTAAAACGCCAGAAGAATTACAGATTTTAGTAACTCAAATTTTGAATTTTTACATAAAAGACACATCGGTTAAAGGACAATATTTGCTTGATGCATATTTTCTTGACCAAGTATATTTGGGAGCATACAAAACTGAAATAGCAAAAGAAGATGTGACCGAAAATGAAGCACTAGACAAAGCAGAGCAGGCAAAAGTTATTGCACAAGATGCAATAAATAAATATAAAGAAGATTCAAGTGCCTCTGGATATGTTTACAATAGAGACAACTATCTTATTATTGCAAGAAACTATGTTAATACATTCATGTATGACACAGTTTATGATATGCAAATAGAACAGGGAGAAAACGAACAAGGTGCAAAAGAATATGCTGTTTCCGTTAAAGTTATTTCAAACTCTGCAATTTCAACATATCAACTTTGGTTAAATGAATATGAGAATGATGACCCTGATAATGCAATAACAACCGAGCAAATTGCACAGGCAAAAACTTATGCTTGTCAGAGTATATCAGACCAAATTCCTGAAAAAGTTGCAGTGGCACTAGAAGAACTTGGCAACATGGATATATATGGACTTATTATTGGCTCAATATTTTATAGAATAGCAGGATTATTACTTCCTATGGTGTTTGTTATTATGACGGCAAACGGACTACTCGCTGGTCAAGTTGATTCTGGCTCTATGGCATATGTGCTTTCTACACCAACAAAGAGAAGAACTGTTACAGTAACTCAAATGGTTTATTTATTGTTTGCGTTATTTAGTATGTTTGCACTTTTAACTTGCGTTAGTGTTCTTGCTGTTTGGATTGTTGGTGGAAACAACTTTGCAATAAATTATGGAGAAATCTTATTGTTTAACTTGGGTGCATTTTTAACAATGTTTGCCATTAGTGGATATTGTTTTATGTGCTCTGCAATATTTAACAGAACAAAATATTCATTAAGTATTGGTGGTGGTCTTACAATTTTCTCGCTTGTTTGCACAATTTTAGGACTTTTTGGTTCGCAGGTTGTTCCTTCTGCAATGAGAATTTCCGCAATGAATGTGTTTAACTACATTTCACTAATAACACTTTTTGATACGGTTTCAATTTTAAATGGATCACTTAATTATTTGTGGCAATTTGGAATACTTTTTGCTATTGGTGTAATTACATTTATAATCGGTATATTAAGATTTGATAAAAAAGACTTGCCACTATAATTTATTTATAAATAAAGTATTTAATAAAAAAGCATCACATTCCGTGATGATTTTTTATGTTAACTTTTTATATTTTTGGCATACTAATTTTATGGGTTATTTTTCATATCATAACAAAATAATGTCAAAAATAAAAAATGGAGAACTTACAAAGTTTGAAATAGTTGATGAATATCATGGAATTTCACCATGTTTAAAATTATATTTTAAAGATGGCACAATATATCCAGTTAGAGACCATATGTTTGATGAATACTTTAAACTTTTAGAAGTATTTTAATTTTATTATTGTATATAAGCAATAAAAATGTTATACTTTTGTCATGGAACAAAAAAAATTAAAAGATAATAACATTTTTAGGTATACAATAATTGGTATTTCAATTTTTATAATAATTTTATTTAGGATTATTCCAGCACCAAACGGTCTTACACAAAGTGCAATGGCTGTCATTGGAACTTTTATTGGAGTTTTAATTCTATGGCTAACAATTTCTATTGATTGGCCAAGTATTCTTTGTATTTTAGCACTAGGAACAATTGAAGGTTTAAATTTTAAATCTTTGTTTATGTCTAGTTTTGGCAGTGACACCTTTGTTTTTTTGCTTTGTACTTTTATTTGCACATATGCACTTAGCAAAACTAACATAATAAAAAAAGTAGCTTTATGGTTTATTTCAAACAAACTTGCAAAAAAAGGCCCATGGTTTTTTTCTAGCATGTTCTTTTTTAGTGTAATTTTTCTTGGAATGTTCATTTCTCCATCTGTTTTATTTGTTATGCTTTTACCAATTCTTGAAGAAATATATAAAGTTGCAAACATTGAAAAGGGAACAAAACTTTCTAGTATGCTTATGATGGGAATGGCATTTTGCGTTTCTATATCATCTGGTATGACGCCAATTGCCCATATTTTTCCTATAATAAGTTTAAGCGCATATGAACAAGCAACGGGGGTGGCTATTAACTATGGACAATATATGGCTATTGGTATTCCTGTTGGTATTTTGTTGACAATTTTAATGATTGTTATGTTTAAATTGATATTAAAACCTGATATGACACAATTAAAGAATATTGATGTGACTGAAATGAAAAACAACATTGAGAAAACAACATCAAAAGATATAATAATTTTATGTGTTTTTATTTTTGTTGTTTTATTGTGGGTTCTACCTAGTATTTTCCAGAATGTATTTCCAGAATTTTATAATTTAATAAATGGATATACAACAGCATTTCCTGCAATGATTGGCGTGGTTATTTTATGTATAATAAAAATTGATAACAAGCCATTGGTTTCAATTAAGGAAGCGTGTGAAAAGGGTGTGCCTTTTTCTAGTTTGATAATGTGTGCTGGAACATTATGTTTGGGCAGTGCGATGACAAGTGATGCCATTGGGCTTAAAGCATTTTTGGTAAACAATTTATCTATTTCACTTGCAAATTTGGCTCCTTATGTTTTGCTTTTAATATTTACCATATGGACAATTATTCAAACTAATGTTTCGTCAAACATGGTAACAGCAACAGTTGTTTCAATGGTTGCTGTACAAATTTTTTCTGCTATACTCGGTGGCGCAATATTTCCATTAAGTATAGTTGCTATTGGTATGCTTTCATCTTTTGCATTTGCAACTCCACCAAGTATGCCACACATTGCAATCGCAAGTGGGAGTGAATGGTCTAATACAAAACATGTTGCTTTGTATGGGACAATTTTAGCCATAATGTCAATTTTGCTCACTATAAGTGTAGGATATTTTATAGGAATTTTAATTTTTTAGGAGAATAGTATGAATTTAGAAAATTATAGAAAACAATTAGATGAAATAGATAAAGAATTGGCAAGACTATTTGAAAGTAGAATGGAAGTTGTTGAAAATGTAAGAAAATATAAAAAACAAAACAACTTGCCTATATATGATAAAAATAGAGAACAAAAAATGGCAAATAGTAATGCAAACTTAATAAAAAATAAAGATTATTTGCCATATTATTTAATGTTTTTGGAAAATTGCACAAAAATATCCAAGCAATATATGCAAGACAGGGACTAATTTAAAAGAGATGTGTTAATTTTTAATTGATTTTGATATTGTTTTTTTAACTCAATATAATATAAACTTTTTGAACACTCAAAGTAGTGCCAAGAAAAAAATGACGATATACCTAAACTTAAAATCGACAAAACAAACCAACCTAGAAAAGACATATAAAGAAAAGTTATTTCTTGTAGTCTTCCTTTTGTCATGTTTGTAGAAATATAAACTGCATCTTTGTATGTTATGTTTGGATTTTCGGCAATAACATATGGAAGTGGAAAAAGATTAAAATAAAACCATACGCCCGGCACAATTAAAAGTATGGCAAGTAAAAAAATTGTGATGTTTAATATAAACTTCATAATTATTTTTTTTATTGAATATATTGGGTGTTTTAAATAATAAAAATTTGTATCAATGTTTTGATTTTTATCGTCAAATAGTTTAAGATATTTTCTAGACCGATCAATAGTTAAAGGAAATAATATTGCTGATGTAAAAATTGAAATCGTACCTAATGTTGCAATTTTTACTATCCAATATAAAGACTTTATAAAATAATAAAAAAAGTAAAAAATAATGTGGTAAAAATCTCTTTTAAATATCACATACTTTGCTTTTTTTCTTATATTTACAATATCAATTTCTTGCATTATAATATTTTTGACAAAATCTGTTAAATAAATAACAAAAGGAAATAAAATGGAAATATTAGCACCAGTTGGAACACTTGAAAATTTAAAAATAGCAATAGCACACGGCGCTGATGCTGTTTATTTCAGCGCAGGGCAATTTAATGCTAGAGCTAAGTGTCAAGACATAAACTTAAATAATTTAAAAGAATGTGTAGAGTTTGCACATCTTTTTAATGTTAAAGTATATTTAACGGTAAATACAATAGTAAAAAATAGCGAAATAAATGATTTAATAAAGCTTTTAGATTTTGCTATCAATTCAAAAGTAGATGCATTTATTATTCAAGATTTAGCAGTATACTATATTTTAAAAAATAGATACACAGATGCAGTTGTTCATGCTAGCACGCAAATGGGCATACACAATTATGAAGGCGCAAAATTTTTGGAAGATTTAGGGTTTAAAAGAGTTGTGCTTGCAAGAGAAACAACTCTCGAAGATATAAAACTAATTCATGAAAAAACAAATCTTGAAATAGAGTACTTTGTTCAGGGTGCTTTGTGTGTTGCTTTTTCAGGGAATTGCTATTTAAGTAGTATAGAAAATAATGCGAGTGGGAATCGTGGTGAATGTTTACAACTTTGCAGATTAAAATATAGTGCCTTTGATGATAATAAAGAAGTAAAAGATGGATATTTGCTTTCTCCAAGCGATTTGTGTTTAATTAAAAAATTAAACGAATTAGAAAACGCTGGTGTATGTTCATTAAAAATTGAGGGTAGATTAAGAAGAGGTGCATATGTTGCTCAAACAGTTGACAGCTATAAAAGAGCATTAAATTCTAATGTTGATTTAAATAAAGAAATAAACCTTTTAAAAAAAGTATTTAACAGGGGCGATTATAATCAAGGCAAATATCTTTATGGAGATAAAGATGTAATAAGTCCATCTTTTCAAAATCATATTGGCGTAAATATTGGAAAGATTACAAGTGTAAAACCGTTTAAAAATTTATACAGAATTTGCATTTGTTCAAAAAATCATGAAATTGTTTCCAATGACGGATTAAAATTTATAAACGGGAACAATCAAATAAGTGTTGGTGTTGGAAATGTTGAAAAAAATGGAGACATATATACCATTTATTCCACAAAAAAGCCAAAGCAAGACAGTGATGTTTATTTGACTTGCGATTATGCTTTTGAAGAAAAACTTTGCAATAAACAAGCAAAGTTAAAAGTAAATGCTGTTGTTGACTTAATAAGTGGACAGCAAGCACATGTTGAACTTGTTTGTAATGGCACAAAAGTTGATTTTTACAGCGATGTTGTTGATGAGGCAAAAAGTTGTCCGTTAAATATTTGTGATGTGGAAAAAACTTTTAACAAATTAAATGACACATATTTTGAAATAGAAAATATAAAAATAAATTTATCTAATGCTTTTGTTGTAAAATCTAAATTAAATAATTATAAGCGTCAAGCATTTTCATTATTGCAACAAAAAATAATTGAAAATTACAATAAAAAAATTAAATCAAAAATAATTGATAATAATTTTTTAGAAAAAATAAATAAAAAATATACCGAAAAAATTGAAAATTATTATATATTTAATAATAAAAAACAAATTTTAGATATACCAAGTAAAAATAATATATTTATTTATTCACCTTTAAATTATGAAAACGAAATGATAAAACAAGAAATTAGTTTAATTCCTCAAAATTATGAATTGTATTTGAATTTGCCAACAGTTGCTAATTATTTAGATATACAAAAAATTGATGAGATATTAAATCAAAATTCAAGATTTATTGGAGTTATGATAAATAATTATTGGGGAATGAAATATTGCAAAAAATACAAAACTATTTTATCTTACACAATGAATATTGCAAACGATATTACAAAAAATATTTTACTACAATTTGCTGATGATTTTATTCAAACAATAGAACCAAAACTGGCAAAAGATTTTAATGAAGGAGTATCATATTCTGGTAAGGCAAGCCTGATGACATTTGTACATTGCCCGCAAAAAACTTGTTTTAAAAAGCAATGCTCAAAAAATTGCATTTACAAAAATTTAATTTATAAAAGTGAAGGTGGCAAAAGTTATGAGATAAGAAGAACTAAAATAAACTCATGTTACTTTGAACTTTTAAAAAATTTATCTTCAAATAACAAACAACTAAGGCAATGCACAGATTTAAGATAAATTTTTATAGATTTAATAAAAATATTGAAATTTTTTGCTTAGGTGTGATATAATCATATGTTTAAAAATATAAGAGGTTAAAATGACAAATGAAATAATTAAAAAATTAGCAATTATAGCCCATGTAGACCAAGGTAAAACATCACTTGTAAATGAAATGCTAAAACAAGTTAATGTATTTAGAGATAATCAAGTGGTTGAAAATAGAGTTATGTATAGTAATGCACTTGAAAGAGAAAGATGAATTACAATTTTCTCAAAAAATGCAAGTTGTGAGTATAAAGGTGTAAAGATCAATGTTATTGATACTCCAGGACACGCAGACTTTGGTGGTGAAGTAGAAAGAGTCTTAAAAATGGTAGACGGAGTCTTGCTGGTTGTTGACGCTTTTGAAGGACCTATGCCACAAACAAGATTTGTACTTGAAAAAGCACTTGCACTAAATTTAAAAGTTGTTGTTGTTGTAAACAAGATGGATAGACCAGACGAAAGAGCAAAAGAAGTTGTTGATGAAGTATTGGAACTTTTAATGGATTTAAACGCAAACGACGAGCAATTAGATTCACCATTTGTTTTTGCTTCTGCAAGAGAAGGAACAGCAAGTTTGAATGTTGATGAAAAAGGTGTAAATTTTGCTCCACTTTTTGAAACAATTCTTTCACATATTCCAGCTCCAACTGGTGATGACACTGCACCACTTAGCATTCTTGTTTCATCAGCTGAACATAACGATTATGTTGGAAAACTTGCTATTGGGAAAATTGAAAAGGGAAGCATAAAAGTTGGAGATCAAGTTGTTGTTTGCAACTACTATGACAAGACAAAAAATGTTAAAAACAAAGTTGTTTCGCTATTTGTATATCAAGGTTTAAAAAGAGTGCCAGCAGAAATGGTACAAATGGGAGATATAGTTTGTGTTGCGGGACTTGAAAATGTTATGATTGGTGACACTATTTGTTCTCCACTTGATGTAACTCCACAAGAATTTGTACAAATTGCTGAACCAAGTGTTGAAATGACATTTATGGTAAATGACAGTCCTTTTGCCGGTAAAGAAGGAAAATTTGTTACAAGCAGACATTTAAGAGATAGATTGTATAAAGAGGCAGTTAAAGACCTTTCACTTAGAGTTACTGATG
>CALWEY010000050.1 GCA_944377435.1 uncultured Clostridia bacterium
AAGACGATAGGATAGTGTGTTATAGAAAGAGTTTAATGACAAGCAAATTTAGTTTTAGTATTAGCAGAATCTTCAAAATTATTATCATTATAGACAGGTTAAAAAGGTGGCAAATTGCAAATTTACAGAAAAAAACAACTTTTTTTAAATAAGATAAACGAAATGAAAAGCGGTTAAAAGCCAATTTTTAATAAAAAAAGAACGATAACTCGTTTTTATTTTTTTATTGGTGGACCAGCAGGGACTCGAACCCTGGACCCATTGATAACGAGTTGAGAGGGAGGATATGTGCTTGCACATATATGACCACGAAACGAAGTTATGCCTTTTGCTTAATGCAAAAGAGCATTAAGAGTCAACTCTTAATCATAAAAAAAGAACGAATATTCGTTCATGTATTTTTAGTGGTGGACCAACGGGGACTCGAACCCCGGACCCACTGATTAAGAGTCAGTTGCTCTACCAACTGAGCTATTGGTCCACAATAAATCAAATATTTATTTAATTTTGCTTTGGAGCGAAAGACGAGATTCGAACTCGCAACGGCTCGATTAAATCATCTTTATTTTCAATTTGCTATGCAAATTGACTTTTTAAGATGTTTAATCTCGCTCCCTAACAAATTATGTAATTTGTCAGGGGACCCAATAAAGCGGCAACGCTTGCTCGTTTTGCTTTGGAGCGAAAGACGAGATTCGAACTCGCAACCGTTGCCTTGGGAAGGCAATGCTCTACCATTGAGCCACTTTCGCAACTTTGCAAAAATCATAATAAACTAATTTGATTTTTTTGTCAACAAAATATACTTATGTATTGCATTTATCTTGTTAATTCCTCTTCGTTTAAAAGTTCTGAATTTGGAACAACAACTAATTCGTCTAATAATTCAGTATCTGAAATATTGTATTTACATCCTATTATTATTGTATCATTTACTTTGATTTCTTTATGAGTGCTGTCACTCCAATTTACAGCTATTTGACCGTTTTGGTTTTTATATATTCCAATGTCTCCTGTAGTTTTCCCACTACAAAGGTTATTTTTTACTAGATATTTAAACAAAGAAATTGCTTCTTTACTTATAGCAATGTTTTTTGCTCCAATTATTAGTGAACTCATTCTATATGATGTATCATTAGGATTATAAGGATTTTGACATATTCCTGCTGGATAACATTTGTTTTTAATTTCTTTATTTACACAGTCTAATACTAAGGTGTCATTGTTCTTTACATAAATTTTTGCTAAATATTTCATTTTGTCTCCTTTATTGATATTACATGATAATACTTTTTGCTCAATATTGCAATAGCGATTTTTAATTTTTTTACTTATTATTTGTGAATATTTGTTCGTTTGTTAGTTTTACATTTTGTGCAATAACTTTTTTAATCTCATCGTTTTGCTTAAAATGCTCTGGCATATTTTTAAGCAACTTGTATTGCTCAAATCTAGCTGTGTAAACCTCTTTAAGTATAAGGTTTAATAGGGAGGGGTTATATTTTATTTCATCATTAATTTTTGAAAATATTTCTTTATAATATGTTGGCATAGTTTCTATTAAAAAAACATTAAAATCAACATCTTTTGTACATTCAATAATTGCATCATCACTAATTTCTGCACCACATCTTACAACATTTCGTGAAGACAGAATTTGTTTTATGAGTTGTGCTTTTTCTTTATCATGATTTGGCATTAAATTGCTTTGTTTATTAAAAATGTCAACAGTTAGTTCTTTTTGAAAATCACTAGTAAATATTGATTTAGACATATTGTCATTGCTATAAAACATACAGTTTAACAATATATAATTGTAAAATTCTCCACATTTTATTTCTTCTGGAATAATACTTCCATCAATCTTTTTTGTTTTTAAATAGTTTTTAAACAAAATTTCTGCATATTCAAGAAATGGTTTTTGTTGAATACCTACAAATTTTGATGGTGTATCGTTTTGTATATGTTTCTTTTCTTCGTAAAAATATTTAATTAAATCCCTATTTATGTATTTAATGAAATATGATAAATTTGTATCTATTAAACAATAAGGTTTAATTATGTCGCTATATAGAATATCTTTATTTTCATGTTTTGCTTTAATTAGTGCAATTGTTATAAGATTTTTATACGCTTCTGTTAAAAGTAATCTTGTTTCAGGCGAAAATTCTGCACCAAATATCATATGCGTTCTAGCGACTTTTTTATATGCGTCTAGTTGTAAAATAAGTTTTAATATCTTATTTTCATTTGGTAAGTGACATTCTTTTATTGTGGCATTTATCAAAATGTAAACACCTTTTCCTGAAAAATGAGCCTCTTTAAATTTTTCTGCTCCAACAATATCTTGAAGGCAGGCGATTATATTTGAACAAAACGAATATTCGTTAGACACTTTGGAAATTTGAATATTATTGTCTAAAAATGTTTCTGTGTAAAGTTGATTTAGCCCCTCATTTGCTCCGTATCCAAAATTTGAAAAAAGTTTTGTTTCATTATCAAGTTGTTTATAAAATCGTTTATTTAAACCTATTATAGTGCAATTCTCTAAAATTTCGGTTCCTATTGCATGCATGATTTCGTGAAGATATACATTTATGTCGGTCACATGATTGCAGCTAATATAAACAGTGTTTTTTTCATCATCATATTTGCTACTTTCGTTATTTTCTCCAACATCAAAATTTAGATCGGATATTTTATTTATTATTCTTTTATGTAGATTTTTGTTCGTGTTTTTTAATATCATTTTTTGAGCATCATAAATTAAATCTTCTGCACTTTTTAAAGATCTCGCAAATTTTAACCTTATTTTTAATGAGTTTGAAATATACATAAGTTCTCCAAATAAAATATTTAATAGTGTAAACCAAGCATACACATTTGTCAATATCAAAAGAAAATATAATTGTAACAAAATTACAGAAAAAAATATATAAATTGTTATGAAGTATTATTCCACAAAGATAATAAATAAAAGACAACTTTTACAAAATTATAACATTCTAAAAAAAACTGCAAATAAGAACATATGTGCAGTTGTAAAGGCAAATGCATATGGTCATGGAGAAAAACAAATTTGCAATATTTTAAAATACGACTGTAAATTTTTTGCTGTACACAATTTAATTGAAGCAGTAAAAGTAAAAAAAACAAATAAAGATGCGATTGTTTTAGTGTTAGATTATT
>CALWEY010000051.1 GCA_944377435.1 uncultured Clostridia bacterium
TTCAAGCACTTCATCGTCTTTATTTAATTGTGCATCACTAATAATTGCATTTAATAAATTGGTATCAAAAATAAAATTTTGACCATATTTTTTATTAAATTTTATATTATTTATTTCCATAAATCTCCACTATATTTTTAATATTTTTTTTGTATTATTTTCAATTATTTTTTCAAGTTTATTTATTTCTATATTTTTTATTTCACTAATTTTTTTAATAATTAAATCAATGTTTTTAGGTTCGTTTATTTGTCCCCTAAATGGTACTGGCGCAAGATACGGGCAATCGGTTTCTGTTAATATTTTGTCAAGTGGTGTTTTAAAAACTATATCAATTAAATTTTTAGCATTGCTAAATGTTATAACTCCACCATACGAGACATAAAATCCCATACCTATTATTTCATTCAATATTTCTTCACTTGCATTAAAGCAATGAAATATAACACCACTCTTTAAATAATTTTTATACTTTCGCACTATCTCTATTGTATCTCCAATGGCATCACGAGTATGAATTACAATTGGTAAATTTAGTTTATTTGCTAAAAGTATTTGTTTTACAAAAACTTCTTTTTGCTTTTCTTTATTTTCTTTTGTGTAATGGTAATCTAATCCGATCTCACCAATCGCAACAACTTTTTTATCTTTACAAAGATTTGTCAACTTCTCTTCTATTTTGTCGTCATATTCGTCACAATTTTCAGGATGCACACCAATAACAGCAAAAACATTTTTATATTGTTGTGAAATAGTTACCGCATCATAACTCGATTTTATATCATAGCTCGCACAAACTATTTTTTTTACATTGTGATTTTTTGCGTCATTAAGCACATTTTCTATTCTATCTTTTAAAGCATCATCTTGAAGATGTGCATGTGTGTCTATAAACATTATAATCTCCTACGATAATTATACATATAAAAAAAATAAAGTAAAGAAATTAAATGTACAAGCATATAATTTAACATGAATATTGTTTGGACAATCTTAATGATTTTAAGTTTAATAACGCTTGTTTTTTCTGCTCCTGACCTTATTATAAACACAATGATTACAGAATCTAAAAATGTTGTTTCTCTTTGCATAAATTTAATTGCAATTTATGCTGTGTGGATGGGGATACTTGAAATTGTTGAAAAAACAGGCTTAAGTGAAAAATTGGCAAAACTTTTGTATAAACCTATAAAAAAACTTTTTAAAATTGAAGACAAAAATCAAATAAAATATGTTGCGCTAAATCTTTCTGCAAACTTTCTTGGTCTTGGCAATGCAGCAACCCCAAGTGGAATTAAAGCAATAAAAAGCATGGAAATAAATTTAAAGCAAACAAAATTTGCAATGATGATGCTTCTTGTTGTTAATTCAACAAGCATACAACTTTTGCCAACAACAGCTATAGGACTACTCGCAAGTGCTGGCTCAACAAATTCGTCAAGCATAATCTTGCCAACACTAATTGCAACTTCAATTTCAACAGTTTTTAGTGTTGTTCTTTTAATGGTTTATAACAAATTTAAAAAGAGTAAAAATGAGTAGTTACATAATACCAATTCTTTTAATAATTTTAATTATATATGGTAGTTTTAAAAAAGTTAATGTATACCAAAGTTTTTGTTATGGTGCAAAAAATTCTATAAAACTTGTATACAATATCTTCCCTTATATTTGCGCAATAATGCTTTGCGTTGCACTTTTTAGAGTAAGCGGGTTAAGCAATTTACTTGTAAATATTCTAACTCCATTATTTAATTTTTTAGGCATGCCATCTCAAGTTTGTGAACTGGTTCTTCTTAGGCCATTTACTGGCAGTGGAAGTGTAAGCATGCTAGAAAGCATCATTTCACAATATGGTGCTGATAGTTATATATCAAGATGTGCCTGTTGCATACTTTCAAGCAGTGAAACTGTGTTTTATGTTAGTGCTGTTTATTTTGCAGACACAAAAATAAAAAATATAGCACCTGCTATAATAATTGCCCTAATAGGTAATATAGTTGGTGCCATTACATCATGTTTACTTTGTAAAATAATGTAAAAACTTCGATACTTCTTAACTTTATTTTATTGTAAGTTTATATATTTCATTTTTAGGAACATGCCTTGATTTCGCAACAATTTTTATTGCTTCGTTTTTGTTTATACCGCTTTTTATTAGTTCATCAAGTTGTTGCTGGGGAGTTGTAGTAAAAACTGTTTCTTCATTTTCTTTGTATCCTTCAACAACTAGCACATATTCACCTTTAATTTCAAATTCTGGCAAAACACCTAAACTAAAACGAATTGTTTTTTCATGTATTTTTGTTATTTCATTAACAAAACAAGCATTCCTATTGCCCAAATTTTCATATAAAAATTTAACATCTTTTTCAAGATTATATGGCGAAACATAAAATATAAGAGTGCTTTGAATATTCTTGATTTTTTCCACCTGATTTTTTCTTATTTTATTTTGTTCATCTAAAAAACCAACAAAGGTAAAAGTTGAACTATCAAACCCACTTAAAACCAATGCAGACAAACACGCAGACGCACCTGGGATAATTGTAAATTCAACATTATTTTCAATGAGTTTTTTTACAAGTATATTCCCCGGATCGGAAATAAGTGGCATACCAGCATCACTTATAACTGCAATATTTTTATTCTCCTTTGCCAATTTTACAATACCATCGGCACTATTCTTTTCATTGAATTTGTGATAACTAATAAGTTTTTTTGAAATATTATAAAAATTTAATAACTTTAATGAATTTCTTGTGTCTTCACACGCAATGACATCTACACTATTTAAAGTTTCAACTGCCCTATATGTTATATCTTTTAAATTTCCTATTGGCGTAGCAACGAAATAAACCATTTTAGCTCCTATCTCTATATAATTTTTGTATTGTTTGCACATAATCGCCGTCAAGAGTATTTGTAACAAGAGTTGGCAAAACATTTACTCCCTCTTTACCACCCTTGATGCATTCAATATAAACAGTATTTGCTTCCTTTTCTAATGTTGGTTGAGCAAAAAACATCTTCTTGGGCTCAAGTTTAGATTGTTTAAGTTTATAAATAAGTTCACAAACTCTACTTGCCGGATATACAATATAAAACTTGCCTTTAAATTTTAGCATTTTACTTGCACAATCAACCAAGTCGTCAAGTGGCAAAAAACTTTCATGCTTGCACATTGCAATACTTTCATCTTCACTTTTTTGACAAGTATCATTTTTATAGTAAGGAGGATTACAAAATACTACATCAACATTAAAGTTTAGAAATTCTTTATAATTTTGAATTTTACTTTCTATAATTTCAATATTGTTCATTCTGTTGTAATCTGCATTTTTTTTTGCAAGAAAAGCATACTCGTGTTGCATTTCAAATGCATAAATCTTATTTGGTTTAGTTTTATAATTTACAAGTATAGATATAATTCCGCTTCCCGTTCCAATTTCAACACAAATATCACTTTTTTTAGTTTTTACAAAATTAGCAAGAAGAACACTATCGCTTGTAAAAGCATATCCGTTTAGATATTGATATATTTTTAAATTGTCTAAATTTAAATCATCTAATCTTAAATCTAATTTATTTAGCATTGTTATCCTTATTTTCTTCATCAAATTTTACTTCACATAGTTCAAATTCTTCAATTTCAAAGTTATCTTCATTTATTACAAACTTAACTTGAACTAGTTTTTTTAACAAATTATTATAAACAACTTGTCCTTTACCTCTTTTTGTTTCAACAATGCTTCCAACTTTTGGCATTTGACTAAGTGTTTCAGCATAATGATTATTTTCATATGCTAAACAACACATAAGTCTGCCACAAAGTCCGCTTATTTTTGTTGGATTTAAACTCAACCCTTGATTTTTTGCCATTTTGATTGTTGAATGTTCAAAATCTTTTAAAAATAAATTACAACAAACAGGACGCCCACAAGGACCTAATCCACCTAAAAGCTGAGTTTCAACTCTGGAGCCTATTTGCTTTAACTCTATTCTAATTTTAAAAGCACTTGCAAGTTCTTTTACAAGTTCCCTAAAATCAACCCTATTATCAGAAGTAAAATTGATAACAACTTTAGTCCTTTCTAAATTTAACTCTGCGTTTGTTATTTTCATATCTAATTTTAATTTTGTTGCTATCTCTTCTGTTTTTTCTTTGATTTGTTTTTCTTTTTCAATATTTTCTTTCTTTGTTTGTATATCTTTACTTGTTGCAAACCTTAAAACATTTTTAAGTTGGTCTGCATATTCATAGTCTTCAATAATTTGTATAGGTGAACATACATAACCAAGTTCGTTTCCCCTAACTGTATCAACAACTACTACATCTCCAACCTTCAAATCAAGGTTATTTGGCGAAAAAGAATATGCTTTCCCACCTTCTGTATAACTTACATCTACTTTTGCTACTTGCATGTATATTTAACCTCCAAAATATTTACCAAAAGTGTTTCAAACAATAAATTTATTGAAACATTAGAATATTGTCTTTCATTTGTTTCATCTAATAAATGCAAAATCGCAATTATTGATTTCTCCGAAAATTCATCTTTTATAACACTAAATTCTTTTACTAATCTTTCATCACTTAAAAGATTTTCTTTCCCACAATAAAAAACTAGCAAATCTCTATACATAGATGATAATATTTTTAAAATGTCATTAAATTTGTCTTTATCCAATTTTGACGATAAAAAGTTTATCACATCACTACTTTTTTTCAAATTACAAACAATATTTTTGCAAAAATTATATAAATTTATATAATCATCATTGTTTAAAATGTTAAATGTTCTGCCGATATACCCATCGCCTTTTAATACTGCCAATTCAAAATTGTTCTTATTTTTATAATCTTCAAATATTATTTTTATTTGTTCTTTTGTAAAAGAACTTATTTCTATTTTAATAAGTCTTGATTTTATTGTTGGCAAAACTTTATCAATATTTGCAGACGAAACTAAAAAAATAACATTTTGTGGTGGTTCTTCAATGATTTTTAACAATTTGTTCTGAGCTTCCACACTTGAATTGTCTATGTCATTTATAACAATGATTTTTATACTGCTAAGCATTGGCTTTTTATATGCTTGATCAATAATATCCTTTGCATCAGTGACACTAAAACTTTTATCTTTTGGATAATATAAAACATCGGGATGTGAATTATTTTCAACCTTTACACAATCTTCGCACACAAAACAACCATTATTTTTGCATAATAAACCCATTGCAAGTGCATCAACAGCAATTTTATTGGTTTGACTATCTAAACTATAAAATAAATATCCACTAGATAACTTACCGCTTGTTTTATCTTGCAAAATTTTCTGTATAAAAGGTAATTTTATAAAATACTTAATTAAATTCACATATATATGTTACCACATTCAAAAAAAATTGCAAAAACAATTAAACATAAAAAGCAATTAAAGATATATGTAACTAATAATTGACAAAGTTTATACAATTTGATATACATATAAAAGTGTGATGCACAGCATATAAAAATGTATTTATAAAAGTTTTATATCAACATAAAATTATAAATTAAAAAACGCAAAGTTTTGTTTATGTAAAAACTTATATTAAACAGTTTTGCCAAAATGACAATTTTTATATAACAAAAATCACAAATTTTGTCCTGATGAAACTAATGGAAAGACATCATTGACAAAAAATTTCAATAATTGACCAACATTTAATTCGTGCTAATGTAGCACAGTCGGTAGTGCACCGCCTTGGTAAGATACGGTTTTACCATAAAAATTAACCTAAAAAATTGAATATGCTGATGTAGCTCAATCGGTAGAGCACTTCCTTGGTAAAATAAAAAATGGCAAATTTTACCACTCGAAAAACACAAAATTTTTACTCAAAAAACTGAATATGCTGATGTGGCTCAGGGGTAGAGCACCGCCTTGGTAAGGCGGCGGTCGCGGGTCCGATTCCCGCCATCAGCTCCAGACTTAAAAAAGTCGCTAAAACCCTTATAAATAAAGGGATTTAGCGATTTTTTATTTTTGTTAAAATTCTCAAAAATGGCAGAGCACTTCCCTGTTTTAGTAGGACCATTTAGGACCATTTTTTATAGTAAAAATTGAAATTTTAACAATAATTTTGTTTTTAACAATAAAATTTGAAAAGACTGAAATTTTCTATCTTTTTCTGTCTATTTCTGGGTAAATGGGGTCAAATGGTCCTACTAAGTTTTTAAAAAAATAGTCAGCCAAAATATGCTGACTATTTTTCTTACATCTCAAAATCTTTATTCTTTTTTCTTGCTTTCTTTTCAGCAAGTAATTTTTCTAAAAATTCTATCTCCGGGTCATCTTCATCTTCGTCTTGTTCTTCAATTTCTCTTTTTAGTGCAGGAATATCTTTCTTGTTTTGTAGTTCTTGATATTCTTTCATTTTGTCGCTATTAAACAAATCATTAAGTTTATCGGTCGCTTGTTTATAGTAACTCTTATCAACACTATTATAGACCGTTAAAGTGGTTATGCCCGTCCGGGTGGGTGCAGACAAGGGCCTGATGGCCGGGGAAATGCTCTTTACAGAATTGCTCCCCCAACGCCTGCGCCCGGTCTACGGTCAGGCCGTTGTCCGGCCCGTCCCGTGGGTCAAAGCTGATGATATAGTGGTGGCTTTTCACATCCTCCCGCCGCTGGTTTTTCTCATAGCGGAGATTGGCCCGCATACACGCAACGGCAAAATCCTCCCCGCCGCAGTTCAGCGTAGACAGCCGGTAGTCCTCGCGGGGGATAAGCCTGCCGGTTTCATCA